>NZ_KE384554.1:230824-511479 GCF_000426705.1 Spirochaeta cellobiosiphila DSM 17781 | reverse complement strand
TCCTGTATTTTGTCAAATTCATTCATAATAGATTTTTTTATTCTATACCATAATAGATAAAGCAACCATCTTTTCTGTAAAATCAGAAGAAGTTAATCAGTCTTCCTATCCAGATATCGTTTTCCAGTCTCCCAATCTTCATCAATTTCTTTTAGAATCGCCGATACCAACCTGTTAAGCGATTCTTTATTTGGAAATATAGTTGAGACTTTTGCCCGCCTTTTAATTTCCTTCATTTGCCGTCCCTAGACGCTTTCGATATTTCGCTGGAAGTTCAAAAACTGTTAAGCTTTCAGGAACCTTTCCTCGATCCAAGTGCTCAGTTCAGAGGCTTTATCCTGATATTTCTTTACGAAGATTTGAAGATACCTATCAGCTTCTTTCCTTTCAGGTGCATTGAATATCATTTTCAGATCAGTCGTCACTTCTTCCCGCATACTCTGCTTTGCAACATGGTTACCGGAGTTCTGCTGAAGATGGAACTGACAGCGCTACCACTTAACTGTTGGAAAGATTGCCTGAAGGGCTGATTTCAATCAAGAGTGAGCATCGGAAGTGATCATCTCAATTTCAGGAAAGCCCCGATCGACAATGCTCTTGAGTAACTTCAGCCAATGGACTTCAGCTTCACTTATCTCGATACTGATCCTGAGAACCCTACGAATTCCCTTTAAATCAACGCTATAAGCGATTAAAACCGCTCCAGAGACCACGGACCTTTTTATAAGTCGTTTCCACTATAAGGTAGTGGTAGGCTCCAAGAGGTCGGTTCCTCCATTTCTCAATCACTTGGTCTAGCGATATTGGTTTTAGGAAACCATTTATCCAATCATATAACTATGTCATTGATAAATTGAATCTCAATAAATCAGAAATTATTATGGTTGGGAATTCAGAAATAGCAGATATAAAGGGGCGATTAAAGCAGGTCTGAACTGTATAAAAATAACGGATGAAGAAAATAATATTAGTGATGCAAACATATATTGTAAAAAGAGAGAATGCTTTTGAAGATATTATTTCTATCACAGCTGGTGAATCATATATAAATTAACTATGGAGAAGAAATTGTTTCATTTTTACGATAAAAATAATAATTTAACATCTAGAATCTGCAATAAGTCAGATAAATCATTCATTCTAGATATATATGAAAGAACAATATTCAATCAAGTTCGAGAGTTTTATGAAGTAGATCTAGAAATGTTTAATAATAGATTTGATACTGACTATCATACAATAGAATTGATTTTACATAATAATAAGCCTATTGGGATTTATCAAATTGATATTGATCGAACAATCATTTCAATTCAGCGGTTATTTCTACACCCAGATTATCATAAACAAAAGTATTGTAACATAAAATAAATGAAAGCGGTAGAACAATCCAATGAAGTTGACCGTTTTTGGGCATCGGATCTGCTCTACACTTCGCTTTGCTACGGGACAAGCCGGGAACTTATTGGGCTGTTCACGCAAATTTTATACATGACCAAAAGTTTAATAGGGTGTAACCTTTAGAAAATAAAAACGTCGCATATCCGCGAAACGTTATAAAAAATAAGTTTTTATATAGGTGATAAATTTAAATGAGTAAAATAATACTTAAAGGATATATTGAGGTTCCATATTCAGATATAGAGCTTATTAAGAAAGAATTAGTAAAGCATATTCATAATACCAAATTAGAAACAGGTTGTATTTTATTTGAAGTTACACAAGATTTAGAGGATGATAGTATATTCAATGTATATGAGGAATTTGTAAGTAAAGAAGCTTTCGAGGAGCATCAATCTCGAGTAAAAAAATCCTATTGGGGTAAAATTACTAAAGATTATAAGCGTACCTATGAGATTGTAGAAAGTTTATAGCATATTAGACTTCATATATCGTCTTCATATTGAGACCGTGCGGAGATTTAACAAACATTTGAACTGGATTTTACTCTCTTCATCTTTCTTTTAGAGGAAGAAAGATGCCAATACCACCACTTCGTTCCAGCTGTAAAACCAGTTAAATGGACGTTAAATACACGCTTATATTAAGTGTTATTCATTGGATCCTTTTTGCCTCCGAAACAATCCTCGCTGATTTTTCAGAAATAACTTCAATAATGTTATATAGCTCAATAGGTTTTTTTATTACAAAAGGAATGTCTATGTTCAGTAAACTGTATGCAAGCCAATCAAGTCTGGACGTGGTTTGACAATACTTCACTCCATCACTTGTCTCTTCTAATAAGTATATTTCTGAGGGTAATAATCTTTTTGCCTTTTCCAGGGTTGTTTTTAATAGTATTTCTGTTTCAAAACTTTTTTTAACCGGCTTAAGAGATTGTAAAACAAAATTAAGAAGGTCGAAGTCTTCTGGTCGAATAAACTCAACATCAACTTTAGATATACTAATTACCCGATCCATACGAAAAATCCTAAGCTCTTCTCTTAAATGACAATAACCTGCGGTATACCATACTCCTCCTACTAAAACCACTCCATAAAGATCGACATTACGAACTGTTTTAGCTCCATCTTTTGTAGAGTAGGTAATTTGTAATCTTTTACGCCTTTGTATAACTTCAGCCATCATTAATACAAAATCATTATGGGGAATCTGTGTATTAGAGTAATATGGTGGATTATCTATTTTGATTAAATCCTTTAAATCATTAACATAATCTAGCAGATTTTGTGGTAGAAGCCGTTCTATTTTAGCCATGGCTCCTTCAACAGAAGTATGGTCTATAGGGAAATTCATTTGATTCAAGGTTATTAAACCAATAATTATTGCACTAGCTTCTGAGTCATTAAATATAAGAGGTGGTAATCTGCTTCCTTTTTGTAAACTGTAGGAACCATAAGGACCCCTTTCTCCTGATACCGGAATACCTAACTCCTGAAGATTTACAATATATCTACGGATCGTTCTTTTATCCACTTCAAGTCTTTTGGCTAATTGGTCACCACTTATAGATTTATGTGATTCTAAAATTTCTAATAAAGTTAATAATCTTAAGGTTGGATTATACATTTTTTCCTTTTCTTTATATTTAGGACGTATGTTGCCCTAAATGCACTTTATATTACAGGTATAAAAGAAGCAAGGAGTATGCAATGAACAGTATAAACAACTTTCCCAAGGGTGAAATGATTCCTGTAAATGGAATAAAACTTGAAGTTTTTGAAGCAGGAAGAGAGAACAGGGGAAATCCTATAATTTTATGTCATGGTTGGCCAGAACACGCCTATTCCTGGAGGAACCAAATCCCTGTTCTGGTTGAGGCTGGATATCATGTAATTGTTCCGAACCAAAGGGGGTATGGAAACTCTTCAAACCCCACTGAAGTAACAGATTATGATATAAACAAATTATCAGGAGACCTGGTAGAACTACTAAACTATTATGGGTATTCAGATGCTATATTTGTTGGTCACGATTGGGGCGCTATGGTTGTTTGGTGGTTAACCCTATTACACCCACAAAGAGTAAAAAAGATTATTAACTTAAGTATACCTTATCAGGTAAGAGGTGATATTCCATGGATTGCATTTATGGAAAAGTATTTAGGTGAAGATTATTATTTTGTTCATTTTAACAAAAAACCTGGTGTTGCCGATGCTGTGTTTGACGAAAATACTGAGCAGTTTTTAAATAATCTGTATAGAAAAAATGAACCTATAAAAGAGCCTGAACCTGGAATGGCTCTAATAAACCTGGCCCTTAAAAAAGAATCAACTGGCGAACCTGTTTTATCCAAAAAAGATTTAGAGGTTTTCACATCTGCATTTAAGGCTTCAGGTTTTACTGGGAGTATTAATTGGTATAGGAATCTGGATAGGAACTGGACTATTTTAAAAGACGTCGATCCTATAATTAAACCACCATCACTTATGATTTATGGGGAAAGGGATGTTATCCCAAAGTTTGAAAAACTGTCTGATTTTGTTCCTAATGTAGATATCATTACATTAGATTGTGGCCACTGGATAATGGAGGAAAAACCTGAAGAAATCAATAAAATTATAGTAGATTGGCTAAAATAATTGGACAAATACCCTGAAGCTTACTTCGGGGGATTTATAAGTGAATAAGGGTAATTAGATGACTGATATTATTGACTGGTCACACTCTGTTTTGGATGGATAGATGGTATAAGAGAAAGTATTGATGATAGTCGATATAAAATTAGATTTACACCTAGGAAAACCAATAGTGTATGGAGTGCAGTAAAAATAAGAATAATTGAAAAAATTATACAACTTGGGAAAATGAAACCAGAAGGATGAACGCTCTATAACAGTAGAAAGTATATAAAGGGATATACTGTAACAAATGTTAATTTCAAGCTCAGAAGATAGATTAAAATAAACTCGGTATTTAACAAATCGTTGAAACTGACCAAATCTTTGTCGTAGTTTCTGCCTTTATGCATGGGTTCCCAGTGATTTTGCACTATTAACATGGTCATTAGAAAGCAATTTGAGTAAGCCAATATCTGATGCAATAGGTAATGAGTATAGAGTAGTGACACATATGAACTGATTATTATTAAATGTTCAGAGTTAATAAGTGCCCCCAAGGCAAGGGTATTCCTCTATATTGAAGATTCAACTTTTGACAATAATTATTCTGATAAAGTATTAGACGAAATAAGCATTCATGGTGATGGTGTAACAGCAAAAATAAGCTGTAATGGTACTGATGTTCAGTTAATAAAAAAAATAAAAGAAGTACTCTTAAAATTCGATTTCACTAATTATAAAGCATATGAATTATAATTAGTGAAAGTAAAAAGACATATTACTTCCTAGAATTGTGAGATTGTTATGACAGAAGAATGTATTCTAAGAGCAGATATACTGAAAGAGCCTACCCATTCTCCTTTTCCCTACATTGGTAGTTTTATTATTTTATTATGTAATAATTCTTTGTACTCCTTAATAAAAAGCATACTTGCAATAACACTTGCAAAGATATCTATCATTGGTTGAGAGTACCATAACCCGTTAAAACCAATTAGTAATGGCAAAGTATAAATAATCGAAGCAGATAACAATAGTTGATAGGATATATTAAGTATTAGTGAAGATTTTATACGTTTCGTTACCATCATGAAGCTAGCTGTAATAGCTATAATAGCTTCAAAGGGTAAAAATAAAGTATATTTCCTAATCCCATGTACGGCCATATTGCTGATGTTTTCATCCTTAATAAAAAGCAGAATTATCTGTTTAGTATATATATGTATAATTAATTCACCAATGATTAGCACAATTAATGACCATAATATTGACAACTTCAAGATGTCAAAGGAACGAGCATAATTTTTCTTAGCAAAATTATATCCGACAATTGGTTGAAATCCTTGTCCTATTCCAAATACGATTATCATAAACAATTGAACGATAGATCGTATCACAGTCATTGCTCCGATTGACAATTCTCCCCCATATAAAAGGAGAGAGTAATTACCTATTAACTGGGCAATACTAAAAGATAATTGGTTTGCAAATGGGATGAGACCTATTATTATCATTGATTTTAATATTTTTGTATCTGGTATGAAGGAATCTCGTTTGAGTTTTAAGTTTGAGTGAAATTTAAAAAAGTATAAGAATCCTATTAAACTTGATAACAATTGGGATATGACAGTTGAAAGAGCCGCTCCTAGTATTCCCATATTAAAGATGAAAATTGCTATTGCGTCTAAAATAATATTTAAAACACAGGCGATTATCGTAAGTGACGCTGCAAACTTAGGACTCCCATCCGCTCGTATGAGGATGGGAAATATAAAGCTTAATATATTGAACAATATTCCCATTACAATTATATCAATATAAGCGGAAGCAAATTCTTTAGTCTCTCCAACAATACCTAGAATTTCAAATATCTGTTTATGAGAAAGGAAAAATAACGGCACTAAGACCACATATATGATAACGCTATAGGATATTGCATTTCCAATAGCCATTTCTGCGTTCTTTACTTGTTGTTTTCCTAAAAAGATTGAGACATTTGTACCAATACCAAAGCCGATAAGAGCAGATATTGCTAATATTAAAGTCGTTATTGGTGCTGTTTGACCAATAGCAGTTAAATTGAGTAGGCCTACATCGGGTATGTTACTAACAAAAATGCGGTCAACAATCATATATAGTACATTTACTAATAAGCCCAAAATTGCCGGGATTGAATAATTAAGTAAGAGGGTACCTATTTTTTCATTTTCTAATTCATTAAACTTAGTCATATATTAAAAATTCCTCTCCAATCCAAAGGTTTTCACTATTTGGGTCAATAATTGTGTAAAACTCGAGGTATACAGAGACAGATCAGTTTCCATTTAAACGAACTACTTCTCTGTAAATAGGGTGTCTTTTATTGAGATCCAGATGGATGTGAAAATATTCAGTAATATTCTTAATGCAGTCATCAAAGGTGTTCCCTTAATGAATTCCAAACGCTTTCTAGTCACTTGAGGGTGACATTCTTATCACTTTATAAAGTTCCGCTGCCCTCTTAGGTAATCAATGAAAGCATCTCCTACACCTTCTTTTCGTAAATCCTCTTCTGAGATAGGTAGGTAAGGTGAAAGATAAAAAGGGTCATTCTTAATGCGTTGAGGGAAGTCATGGGCTAAGATTCCCGCCTTACCAATAGTTACATAGTCCACGCCTTCCGAAAGAGCCCATTCAGCTCTGGCTGCGGACATGATCCCTCCTGCTACACCGAGTGCACAATTTCCCCTATCCAGTTCTGTGAAAAGAGACATCAAAGTCCTCCCTTTATAGGTAGAGTCTTCTGGTTCCTTGGTAATCTCCCATAATGAAAGATCTAGATAATCCATATCACCATCTAAGAAGAGTTGGGCAGCCAAGTTAATCATGTCCCCCAATAGCAACCCAAATCGCTCTGTTGAAATTCGTACTCCAATCTGGAAATCCTCCCTGCACATAGCACGGATACGGTGAAGTATTTCAAAAAGAAACCTGGCTCTATTTTTAGGTGATCCCCCCCAACGATCGGTACGTCTATTTAATTCTGGAGAAAGAAATTGAGCAATGAGGTAGCCATGCCCTCCGTGAATTTGTACACCATCAAAGCCAGCAAGATCAGCACGATGAGCGGCTGTGGCAAATTCTTCAATTATAGTTTCAATTTCTGAATCCCTTAGAGCTCTAGCTCCCGTTTCTGCATCTGCTGAAGGCCCAACGAGATCATCACCCTTTATTAGTGAACGAATACCACGATGTTGAAGTTGTAAAGAAGAAACCGCTCCATGTGATTTTAACCCTGAGGCTAAACGTTCGAGGCTTGGAATATGTTGATCATCGAAACAGCCTAACTGACCGGCAAAGGCTTTGCCGGTGGCTGAAATGTGGCTAGCACAGGTCGTTACAAGACCGAATAGACCTTTGGCTCGCATTGTCAGCCAGTTAAATTCTTCCTCTGATAGAGTTCCATCTGTAAAACTTAGAGTATTCGTCATTGGAGCAAAGACGAATCGATTGCGAATCTGAGGCCCTCGCTTTAACTCAAGTGGGCTGAAAAGTTTATCGTCATTATGTTTATCATTCATAGTATTAAACCTCTTAATCATTTCATGATACTTCATAAGTTACGAGACTTAATATGTATTGTCAAGACAATATAATTTATATGTTGTATATTAAAATTTATTAATTATTACACTAAAGGAAACTATATATGCGTCGCGACATTCGTATGTCTCGTATGCTCCATGTTTTGATCCACATGGATCGCCATGTGGAGACGGTGACTTCAGAGCAGATCTCTAAAATGATTTCCACAAACCCAGTTGTCGTTCGACGGTTGATGGGAGGTTTACGCCAAAGAGGAATTGTTGCATCTGAGAAAGGACATGGGGGAGGGTGGAAGCTTACACAACCTCTTACTGAAATCTCTTTGTATGATGTTTATCAGGCCGTTGGGGCACCTCCTCTCTTCAACATAGGTTCTAATGCTGAGCCTTCAGAATGTTTAGTTGAAAAAGCTGTAGATGCTCAAATTGATTCTTCACTTAAGGAAGCTGAAGCTCGTCTTTTTGAGCAATTTTCTCATATTAGTGTTGAAGACCTAGCACAGGACTTCGAAAATAGACTTGAGGAAAAACATAATAGCTCAACTTGTACACCCGAGGCTTTCGATCAACCACATTAGCCAGGACGATATCCCTGAAAAAGAAAGGATTTAAACTTATACTTCTGTCTTCTTCCCTGGAGTCCTGATTGCGAACTGAACTATCCGTACAATAGAATAGCATTAACCTGACTCTGGTCACTGAAAGCATTGGAGTCAGGGGTGCACTTATATTGTTTACTCATTCTTAAAAATATGTCTTTGGGGTCCAAAGAAGATTCATTCTCTCTATTTAAGACACGGTAAATAAGTCGTCTCTTTAAGTAGTGTAAAAAGAGTTTTGAAAAACTCTGGCTTTGTCATAGAACGAAAGCGGCGAGGTGTCTTTAATGAATATCACATAAATAACAACTACGAGATAACTGGTCCTAAGGATGTTTGGACAGTTGATTTTAAAGGATGGTGTAGATCGGCTACACTTTTAGGAACAGTTTTTTCTCGGACATGATTATGTATAATATTTTAGGAGTAATTATGTCAAAAAGATATACAGACGAGTTCAAGAAACAGATAGTAGAACTAATAACTAATGGTAAAAGACCAACAGAAATTGTAACTGAGCATAATGTCGCTAGATCTTCGATAAGTAAGAGTGGGTAGAAGAAATCAAGACAACTGGCTCTTTCAAGGCTAAAGACAATCGTAGTGATGAAGACAATGAGTTGATTAGGCTTAAACAAGAGAATGCTCACTTAAAGATGGAAGTTGATATTTTAAAGCAATCGCAAATAATTAAAGATAATGCACATAAGTACAGCATCAGCGGTCATGTGTAAGCTATTAAACATATAGAAAAGTTAGTCCAAAGGCTGCTTACAGTGAGCTAGAGGATCTTATTATTGAGATATTTAACTCTAGCAGAAAAGCTTATTGAACCAGAAAAATAAAGGAAGGATTAGGAAGGAGGGAATTACAAGTATCTAGAAGAAGAATAGCTGGAATAATGAAAAAGTACTCCCTAGTGTCCAATTATACTATCAAGAAGTACAAAAAGCCCTCTTCGGATGTTAATAGTGAAAGGTGCAGAATATCGTAAATAGAAACTTTGATAGAGAAATTATTGGTTATTCTTGTGGAGAGAATAAAGATACCAAACCAGTATTAAAAGCATTTGCTACTATAAATCATCCAATAGACAAAATCCAGATATTTCATTCTGATAGAGGTCGTGAGTTTAAGAATAAAGCTATTGATGATTTATTAAAGACTTTCAGTGTCGACAGATCTCTAAGTTGAAAAGGATCTCCTTATGACAATGCTGTTGCGGAAGCTACCTTCAAGGTCATTAAAGCTGAGTTTATACATAATGAAAGGTCTGATGACTTATGGGAGTTACGTACTAAACATATGGACTATGTAAATTGGTACAATAATATGAGATTTCCTGGATCATTAAACTACATGACACCTGTTGAATTTAGGAAATCTATTTTCGTGGAAAAAGTTTCTTAACTGGGGTTCCCATACCACTCTATGGAAATGATTCAGTGGACACTACCTGTGGAGGGGGATTAAACTCAATTTGCATACAGCCTGATGGTTCAGTTTGTCCATGTGTAAATAGTGTAAGAAATGATTCAAAACTGGGAAATATCCTTGATGATGAATTGAAAACTATTATGCTAAAATCCAAGAAAGACGAATTTACTAAAGCAAATATAATAACAAAGAGTGAATGTAATAATTGTCAACTTAAATTTGTCTGTTTAGGAGGTTGTAAAGCTGATAATCTTTGGAATAACAAATTAGTAACTGATCGACATTACTTTTGTGAAAGTAATAAAAAATTCATAAATGGAATATTTGAGCAAATTCTTCATGATATAGAGTAGGAAATAATTGAAAAATAATAATATAATTAAATTACCGAGTAATTTCTGGAAACTATGGTCTGCTAATGTCATTTCTTATTTTGGTGATATTTTATTTACAACTACAATTTTAACTGGTATTTACTTAAAAACAGATAGTGTTTTATCTGTAGCTTATGGATTCATTTCTAAAGAAATAGGAAGTGTTCTTAGTAATCTATTATTTGGATATATCGCAACAAAAGTTAACAGAAAATATTTAATGATTTTTTCTGATCTAGCACGTTTTACAGTTCTTATACTTTTAGCTCTTTTCATTAATGCAGGCAATTTTGAATTAATGATTTATATCTCGCTAATTATAACATCAGTTTTTGACTCTCTATACTCATTATCTGAAAATTGTGTTACTGCAGATATATTAACCTCTGAACAACTAATAAAAGGTGAATCAATTATCAATATTTCAATAAAGTCCATCAAGATAATTGGAATATTATGTTACGGAATCATGCATTTATTATTACCTTTAAAATCAGTATTAATTATAGATTCATTCTCTTTTTTATTTTCATCTATTCTAATTTTTACAATAGAATATAACTTCTATACAACTCAATCTAAGAAAAAAAAGTTTTTTTCAGATTTCATTACAATATATAAAGAAGGGTTTAAAATAATTTGGAAAACGCCATTTATTAAACTATTTTCTTTATTATTATTGATTCTAAATATTCCTTCTACTGTTATTGATTTATTTATATTTACAGCTTCGAATTCAATCGGATATGAGTTCGGATTATCTTATTCCTTGATTCAGATTGTGGCAATATTAGGACAACTTTTGAGTGCTTCTTTACTACTTAGTATAAGTTTTTTTCGTAAACATATTTCTAAGTCCTATAAAATCGCACTAATTGGATTAGCTATATCTTTTGTAGGTTTATCTGGATTAAAATGCTTTCCCTTAAGACTTCCTATTTTGGCTATATTCATATTTTATTTTTCAGATACTTTTACTCAGCCGTTTCATGGATATTTGATGAAGCTTATACCATCACCTAATCGTCCTGCAGTTTTATCATTGTTGGATATTTTTATACTTTGTTTAAATCCTATATATTTATATTTTTATTCAAAATTAATTGATCATGATTTTTCATTACTAGCAGTTGGTTCAATCATTTTTATTATTCTTTTATGCTTGGCTTTTGTATTTAAATCCAAAACTTTGAAATCAATAGTCATTGAAAATGAAGAAGACGATATTATTTATGAATCCTAATTATTTTTATTTGATGAATTAAACTGCTAGAAGTAGTTGTTAGTATTCTTTTTTTGTAGCCCGAATTCAAATCTGAAGTGCAACAACTGGAAATAAAGCAAAGAAAAACATAGTAGTATAAATAAAAACAAGATATACTTTCTTGGACCTCTATTACCACATAAATTACCAAAGAAGGGAGAATATCTTGCAGAGATATAGCGATCTCCTTTTATTATATACCATCTACAATAACTTAAGGTGGTAAAAGATATGGCATTAGAAAAAGCAGCTAGATAGACAGCAAAGAAGAAATCAGAACTAGTCTTTCAGATATCTGTAGAGAGAATGATTTGAAACAATTAGAAGTTCAAGCTTGGCTTGATGATTTTTTAAATGATGGTATGGATATCTCAATTAGGAAGATGTAATGGTCCATAAAGCAGGGGAGGATTTTATAGCTTAAATTAACAAATAGCAAAACTATTCGTCTTCCTCTTCCCTATAATCCTGCTCTTCCAAATCCTCAATATTTGAATTTGTAATTGATAACATAAACTGAACATTCTCATCTTTCACTTTTTTTTCAATTTCAGCAAAAACTTCTTTCAAAGGTAAGATATAGTTTGAGAATTGAAGTTCGACTAAAATTGTTTCAATAAAATCGGGGTCTTCTGTGCTTAAAAGAGCTTTTTCAACTATCTTATGTATTTCAGGATTAACCTCAAAACCTGAATGTGTCCCGTTCACTAAACGAGCAATAGTATATGGTTTTTTATAATCTATTTGTTGGATTAACTCCTGAAAAGAAAAAACATTAAAGAAATTTTCAATATATTTTTCTGCTTCTTCTTTAAGGTGCTCAAATCTATAAGAAACTGTGATAAAGTAATATCTATCAAATTCACTACCAATAAGATTTAAGCTAAAAAGAATCAAAGAATAATATTCAGCTTGATATTTTTTATTCTCACTAATTGTATAATCATGTGTAAGCTCTACTTCATATTTTTCACCCAAGAAATTCGCAAATTCTTTAAGATTTTCTCTTAAGTCAAAGGGTATTGAAGCTCCTACAAAGTCATGTTTAATTATTCTGCGGATTTCCATAATTAATAATTTTACCCGACATTCCTTCAATAATATCTTTATCTGTGACGTTTTTAGGAATATGTTTATTCATATCACTTCTTCTTTGAGTCCGTAGACTAAATAACCCTGATAGTCCGATTTTGATTGTAATTCTTTATCAGCCTCTGTCAACTCTCTTTTTGGTGTTTCTGAATATTTAAGAGTAGGAAAAGCGATAAATTCTGTCAATCAAAATTTCGTGTAATGTGGCAGAATCAGGATAAAAATCAGAAAAATCAGCCGCTTACTGTGATTTTGTTCCAACAAACAGTTAACTACTGTTGATTCATCAGTCCATCTGACTGTATATCTGCAATTTTCTTCATTCGCAGAGCATTGTGCTCCCTGTATTGTACAAAAAACGAGAAACTAATCCACTCCAGGTGTTTCAGGATTCTCTTGATCTCAGCCAAATCTTAAATTATTGCAATAACTCTCATTTCAGAACCACACCAATTATTTCAATTCATACGCCTATCTAAATACAGACAGTCATTGATTAATGGATATTAAAAGAACAGCTTACGCACGTCCTTTGCTTCTGGCTGAAGAGGGGGCGTGAAATTTGTTCTAAACCGGCGCTTTGTCCAGCACATAACAGCGAATATGCGGTTCCGCTTCGCTTCACCCAAATTGCTTCTTGGATAAAAGCCGGGAAAAGTATGTTATACTTCTCCCAGCTTTTATCAAGCCCCACAAGGGTACCGAAGCAACTTCAGCTATTCGCAGAACGTCAGATGAAATTAGCTTTTTCTGAAACTTTTTTTTAGGACTGAGAAATGAAATACCAAAAACTTGAAACACAAAGACTTATCCTCAGAAGATTTGAGCAATCCGATTTAGAATTTATTTTTAAACATTTCAAGGATTCGTTTGTATCAAAGTATTTATACGATAACGAGCCTCCTGAAAATGAAAGAGAAGCTCAAGAAATTCTTGATTGGTGTATTGATCTAAATTCAAATCATATTCGTTGGTGTATTCTACATAAGGAAGATTCTAATCCAATTGGTACTATTGGATTTCATCGATATGACTCTCAAAATAATTCTGCAGAAATCGGTTATGATCTCTCAGAAACTTATACACAAAAAGGTTATATGACTGAGGCCCTAAATTGTATCATTAAATATGGATCAAAAGATCTTTTAATTCATAGAATGTATGCAAGTGTAGCCATAAAGAATATAGCATCAAATAAACTTTTAGAATCCAATGATTTTCAACTTGAAGGGATTCTCAGAGATCAATATTTGTTTCGGGGGAAATACTACGACCATAATCTTTGGTCACACATCCTAAGAAAAAGCTAATTTCATCTAACAGCCAATATACGGCTCCGCTAGGGAAGGAATTATAGTTTTTCAATTCGTGTAAGAAAGGGCTTGGCGTGATATAGTCCGTTACCGAATTCTCCATAATTATTATCCCCTGTCCCCCATAGAGATCCGTTGTGTTTTGTGATAATTGTATGAGTGAATCCGCAGGAAACATTTTCCACATTGTTCATAACCTTGATATAGGTTTTTATATACTTGTTTGAGTCAGAACTAAGCTGTCTATAGTCGTTGCTTCCCGCTGCCAAAAGTGTTGAATCCTTTTTAATGACCATGGTGTAGTTGCTATTGCAAAAAACGTTTTCAACATCTTCCATCGCAGCGACAAAACCGTTTGGATTTACAGTAACATCGGTTTTAATTCCAAGTTGACCATAATAATTATATCCTGCTGCCAAAAGGGTATTGCTGTCATTGGCTATAATCATCGTATGATTCCAACCGCAGGAAACGCTTTTAATATTGGTTCCGACTTTGATGAAACTATTACGGTTTACTTTTGTACCATCCCCTAACTGACCCCATTCATTATATCCAGATGCCAATAGAGAGTTATCATTTTTAATGACCATCGTATGATTACCGCCGGAGGATACGCTTTTGACGTTATCCATAATTTTGATGAAACTGTTTTTATTGGTATTTGTTCCGTCTCCCAGCTGCCCATATTCATTATTACCTGAGGCCCATAGGGAGTTATCTTCTCTGATAATCATTGTGAAACCATTAAGGCAAGACACTTTTTTAACACGATCCATGACTTTGATGAAACTGTTTTTGTCTTCATTTGTACCATCTCCCAGCTGCCCATATTTGTTATATCCCGAAGCCCAAAGGGAGTTGTCGTTTTTAATTATCATTGTATAACCACCACCGCTAGACACACTTTTGACATTGTCCGTAATTTGGGTGAAACTGATTTTAGTCTCATTTGTTCCGTCACCAAGCTGTCCAAATTGATTGACTCCTGATGCCCAAAGGGTACTGTCACTTTTTATCCCCATCGTATAGCCATTGCCACAGGAAACCATGTCATATGTTTCCATTTTATTATTGCAGCTGATAAGGATAGAAATGCTGAAAATAGTTAATAAGATTTTACTCATACCATAATCGTCCTTTATTTGTTTTATTTGAAATAACCAGGAAGTCTTTGGGCTCACAATGCTCAGGCTCCGAATCTGATTTACCTTTTCCCTTTATTCTCATCCTTTACGTACTCTATCAGTAGTTTGGCAATTTTCGTACAGCTCCCGGAATTGAATCATTTCCTGATTTCCTGTCAGGATGACGTCCGGTTTTGTCTCTAGGAAGTTCGATTTTGTTCTTGGCTAAGGTATAGGGTATGAATGATAGGAAAAGTTATATTTTCTGTCAAAGGAATTTTCGAAAAAACTGTACCTGAAAATGTAGTCGATCAAGGTCTACTAAATTTTCTTTTGTCAAATAATTTTTTGTGGTAGAATAATGGAAGGAATAGCTTCATATATTCCGATAACGTTTTAAATCTAGAATATTCTGCCGTCCATGGCAGGTAAGGAATATCGTAAATGGAAGGACAGGAAGATGGTTTGTCATTTTTCAACAAAGATGCTGTTGTCACTCTTGGTGGCGTTCATTATAAATTTGATGAAGATGATTTTAAATCCATACTTAAAACTACAGCTGGTTGGCATTCAAAAAATGATCCAAGCAGTGACTTGGTAGCATCTCTTGTAGCAATTGGGAAAAGTAAATTTGAAACTCATCTGGATAGGGATACTATTATTAGGCTTTGTGCTCAAACACTGAACATAACAATTGAGCAAATAGAACATGCTCTGGATTGGCAGGCTGGCTATATGTCTTGGCATGAAGGAGCTCCAGAGGGATACTATCATGTATGGCCTAAGGAAAGTTAATCATAATCTGCTGATACCTTGTGAATGGAATTGGGGATTTTGGAGTTGAGTAAGGTACATTTGGAAAAATGGAAATAATGTTCAAAAATTTTAAAATGATCATATTTGATATTTGCCAAGCTCTTAATTATACAGTTGTAGATCTGTTCGAAGCAGATATCACACCAAATTTTCATGTTGCACGTGTTAAAAATTATAATACAGATTTATTTATACTATGTTCCCGTGATAATCATTGGGCATATAGTGATTATTTTTCAGAGAATGAACATAAATTGAATTTTACTAATTGTAAAAAAATATCAGAGCTATTAATTAAAAATTATAATATAAGACCTCATCTGGGCGAAGAGTTAAATAGTACTTTTACCAACAAATATAGTAACTTACAAAATGATATAAAATATTGGAAACCTAAAATAGAAGGAGAAGGATTATTTAATTGGTGGGATTAAGTTAAACTAGATTGTAATACTTCCAATAATGGATAGATAAGAGAATATTTGAAAGAAGATTCTAATGATTTAATTCTGATTCAATGGTATCCAGGATACCTATGTAAAACATAGATTATATCCCTTATAACATCCACCAATTCAAGATTTGAGTTTTTATTGCTCAACTTTGATACGAAGGCATTCCATTGTTTTTGCAATGACCGTTTCAATAAGTTCCCATAGAGATGGAATCTTTGCTCTTTGTCCATGATAATTGTTTTGTTTCTGTATCTCCTGACGTAATATTGAATCAGTATTGAACTGAACCGCCTCTTTGGGATACTGGATTGAGCATATTTGTTTCAGGGATTCTCTTATTTCATCTTGATTGGAATTGCCATTTTTTAGAAAATCAATATCTCATCTGGATCTATAGGTCTGGTTTTCCAACGTTATAGTTAGGAGATAAGCACCCTTAAGAACATAATTCTTTCTGGATGCGGCTGTAGTTTAGCAGTCGGGAAAGTACTGAAGCGAAGTAGTCCTTCATGCAATAATATTGGGGCGCATAACATGATCTACTCAGTAGCTCTCTTATTTTGGGGAACATCTTTTAGAGCTTCCATAGCAACATCAAATCCTATTTTATTTCAGTACTTGAAACAATCGGCAGTAGTTTTGGGTATGGAATCAACCATAATGTTAACGTTCTCGATTTTATGTGTTTCAATTCCTTCAGCGTAGGGTTTGCCTGAGAATGTGATCGCTTTTACAGGGAGAGTTGTAGTTTTCGGAAATCAGCTTCCTCTGTATATATTGGGGGGAAGTGTAAAGTCCCTTTACTATGCAAATAATTTCTTCAGATTGAATAAGACAGTCTAATCGTTTCTTTGTTGAATACCGGCAGATGTCATAATAGAGTTATTTGTGAGGATTTCCAGAGCGATTTCCCTCTGTGTCTTCAAATAATCTATACTGACTACTTAAGTAAAGACTCCTATATGGAAAACCTTTATTGACAGATGAGGTCAAAAAACGAAACATATAATAAGATTGTCTAACAGGAGAGTAAGGGTATGCTCAGTGAAAACGACTGGAAAAATATAAATCAGATATTATTGGAACTCTATTCCATTGAGCAGATTGAAGTGTTGACCGATAGATTGTTCAAAATGTTTCGTGTTTTGGTGCCCCATACCCAGGGATTCTATTTTGTCTATGACGATGAAAACAATATTGATATGATGCGATCCAGATTTGTAAATATGGATAAAAAGGTCCAGGAAAAGTATCTGAAAAGTTTTTATGATATTGATTATCTGAATTTGATATTTGAATTCATTTTGAATACGGCGACATTTCGGGATACGGATATTCTTGAAGAAAACATCCGAAAAAATACGGACTTCTACAAAGGCTTCCTAAGAGCGGAGAATATCCCCTATGGCTGTGGAATCGTATTATTCAAAAACAGTCGATTGATTGGAATAATTAATCTGTTTCGAAGTGGTGAAATGGGTAATTTTACGGATCGCGAAATGACAATTTTGGATGAACTGGCCCTGCATTTGGAAAATATCCTCTATAAATTGACATTAAAACAAGAACGCAAACATTCATTGAAGCTTAATTCCTTTTATGAACAGTATCAGCTCTCAAAACGGGAACAGGAAGTCGTGGCTTTAGTGCGTGAAGGGCGATCAAATAGCGAAATCGAAGACCTCTTGGGTATTAGTTTATCAACCGTTAAAAAACATATGTATAATATATATAACAAAATCGAAGTTTGCAGCCGAACCCAACTGTTGGCAGAATTGATAAAAACAGATTATTAATACTACTACTTAAGTTCTATTCTTGAAAAACTAAGTCAACCTTCCTGATAATTGTTCCCCACACCAGATTTCTCTTATCGTTTAAGTAACTTATTTGAATACAAAGCCTTCACTCCCAAAAATGTACTACTGCATTTTATTATCCAGATAGGTTGAATAAACATAAAAGGTGGTTCTAAGGATGCAAAAGATATGGAAAAAGACACTGAAACCGGGAGAAAAATGGTCTGGTCTTATTGGTAGAGGGAAATATGTTCGATTTAAGGCATTGGGCAGCCAAGCGAACGTATCAATGCTGCTTTACAACATGAGGGATACCTCTGAAAGATATAATATGCCCGATACACTCAAAGCACAATATACGTCACATTTAACAACAGGTAATGTCCTGATGAGTGACAATGGTCGTGTTTTAGCCAGTTTTGTGCAAGACAGTTTAGGATGGCATGACACTATCAGTGGTCATATTTCTCGACAAGAAGTAGATGAAAAATACGGGGTAACGACTTACCAAAAAATGGGAAATGACTGGTACCGAAGCGGGGATGAAAATTTCAAAATAGAATTGGTTAGAAACAACATGGGTATGCGGGATATGGTTCCCTGTGTAAATCTTTTCTCAAAAGTATTTGTTGAAGAAGACGGAAGCATGCATTTTGATGCGAATCACTGCCAAGAAGGGGCAACTGTAACCCTCAGAACAGAAATGGATATTTTAATCGTTCTATCAAATACACCAAATTCATTGAATGAATCTAAAGAATATCCTGCCGTCGAGGTTGATGTTGAAGTATACGATGCACCGCCGGTGGATTTAAACGATGTCTGCGTGACTCATCGCAGTGAAAATTTCCGGGCCTTTGAAAATACTTGGGAATATTACAATTTGTTAGGGCTCTAGTTAGTTAGTAAAGGAGAACAGATTATGTTTGGATTGGTTGAAAAGAAAAGTACTTTAAAGTTAGAAGATGCTATATATGATGGAGTTTTGGAAGCAGGAAAAGGATGGATGCATGAGCTAAAAGAAGGACAGCGGTTTATGATCCTTGATATGGAAGGAAATCAAGCCGTAGATACTACTTTTTATGATTTGGAAACTCCCGAAGATCATTACAGTGCAATAAAAACAATTGTGGCTCAAAAAAATATTTATTTAACAACAGGAACTATCCTTAGAGCGGAATCAGGAGAACCTTTGCTTACGATCACAGCTGATATGACAGGTCGTCATGACACATTGGGCGGAGCATGCTCATCTCAGAGCAATAAAGTACGCTATGCCCTGGAAAAAGAACATATGCATAATTGCAGAGACAATTTTATGCAGCAGTTGGCAAATAATATGAATGGATTGAACAAACGTGATTTGGCTCCCAATATTAACTTTTTTATGAATGTTCCTGTTACAAAAGAGGGGGGACTCAAGTTCGATGATGGCGTATCTGCCCCTGGAAAGTATGTCGAAATGGAAGCATTAAAAGATGTTATGGTGCTGATCAGCAACTGTCCACAGTTGAATAATCCCTGTAATGCTTACAATCCAACACCGGTGCGCCTGCTTATTTGGGAAGCCTAAGCTTATGGGCAAGGCGATAAAAAAAGTTCTAATTGCCAATAGAGGTGCTATAGCTGTCCGAATCGAAAGAACTTTGAAAAAGATGGGAATTAAAAGT
Organism: Spirochaeta cellobiosiphila DSM 17781; assembly: GCF_000426705.1. NCBI lineage: Bacteria > Pseudomonadati > Spirochaetota > Spirochaetia > Spirochaetales > Spirochaetaceae > Spirochaeta > Spirochaeta cellobiosiphila. The sequence continues at coordinate 491,927 of NZ_KE384554.1, read as the reverse complement.
GTAGCCCTTTATACAGAAGAGGATCAGGACAGTTTACATGTGTCTGGTGCGGATCAGGCCCTCTTTATCGGGAAGGGAACAGTAAAAGAAACCTATTTGAATAGGGCTCTGATTTTAGAAAAAGCCTTGAAGGCAGGGGTGGATGCTATTCATCCGGGATATGGTTTTTTGAGTGAAAACGTTGAATTCGCCGAAGAATGTGAATCCCATGGTATGGCGTTCATCGGTCCAAGACCGGAACACATAAGGTTGTTTGGATTAAAGCACGAAGCAAGAGCTTTGGCTGAAAAACACCAAGTACCACTGTTATCAGGTACAAGAATGCTGGAAACTATAGAAGATGCCAGCTCTATGGCAGCTAAGATAGGTTATCCCGTCATGATAAAAAGTACCGCAGGCGGTGGGGGAATCGGTATACAGGTTTGCCATGATGAGAAAATGCTTTTACATGTATTTGAATCAACAAAAAGAATGGCAGGCCAATATTTTGCCCATGAAGGTGTGTTTATTGAAAAGTATATTTTCAATGCACGACATGTTGAGGTTCAGGTGTTTGGTGATGGCAAAGGCAACGTGGTTGCCCTAGGGGATCGGGATTGTTCTTTGCAAAGAAGAAATCAGAAAGTGATTGAGGAATGTCCCGCACCGTTTATACCAGATGAGGTAAGAGAAAGGATGCATGATTCAGCCGTTAGACTGATGGAGGCCATGAACTATAAAAATGCCGGGACAGTAGAATTTTTATATGACACTCATAGGAAGAAATATTATTTCCTTGAGGTGAATACAAGACTTCAGGTAGAACATGGAATCACGGAAGAAGTCTATAACATCGATTTGGTCGAATGGATGATTCGGGAAGCTGCTGGTGAAATGGGTGACTTGTTGAAGAAAGAGTATAAGCCGAAGGGGCATGCCATTGAGGCTCGTCTCTATGGGGAAGATGCCTGGAATGATTTTCGACCTAGTTCAGGTAAAATAGATGAAGTCTTCTTTTCAAATGAATGTCGTGTTGAAACATGGATCAAAAAGGGTATTGAGTTATCGACCAAATATGATTCTATGCTTGCCAAGATCATTGTCCATGATGAATATAGAAATCTAGCTGTAACTAAAATGGATAGGGCTCTTGAAGCCACAAGAATTTATGGATCGGCCAATAATTTGTTGTATTTGAGTGCTGTTATGAAAGGGGAAGCCTTCAGATCTGGGAATATTCATACACAGTTATTAAATAACTTCAAACCAAAGGAATTGTCCCTTGAAGTATTGGATGGTGGTGTTCAAAGTACGATTCAAGATTATCCCGGAATGGAGGGGTATTGGCATGTGGGCTTACCCCCTTGCGGGCCAATGGATTCCCTGAGTTTTAGAATGGGTAATAAATTGCTTGATAATCCGGAAGGAGCTTCCGGTATTGAAATGACCCTCAAAGGAGGCCAATTCAGATTAAGAACATCCGTCGATTTTTGCATTACCGGTGCAGATATGCATCCTACATTGGAGGATGAGTCAATTCCGATGTATCAGGTGATTCAAGGTAAGAAAGGTCAGATTCTCCGTTTGGGATCTTGTGAAAAAGGAATGCGGTCTTATCTTCTGATTAAGGGGGGATTTGATGTACCGAAGATTTTTGGAAGCAGTGCGACCTTTACTGATGGACGATTTGGTGGACACAATGGTCGTGCCTTAAGAAGTGGTGATATTCTTAGGCTTAACCATGTAGAAAGCCTAACAGATGAAAAAAAATCCGCCACATTGAAAGCTGAGTTCCAGCCTATACCTTTGATTGGTGACACATGGGCACTGGCGGTTATTCCTGGACCTCAGCCAACAGAAGAATATCTGAAGCCCGAGTATCTTCAAGAATTAAGAGAACAGGAATTCGTTGTTGATTCCAACAGCGCCCGAACGGGGATACGTTTAAATGGATCTCTGCCGAAGTGGACCAGGGAAGATGGTGGGGAAGCAGGTCTTCATCCCTCCAATATTCATGATAACCCCTATGTGGTGGGTGCATTAGATCTTACGGGCGATCAGGCAGTTTTGCTCGGACCGGATGGACCAAGTTTAGGAGGATTTGTATGCCCGGTGACGATGGCAAAGGGCGATTTATGGAAATTAGGACAGCTAAGACCCGGTGATAGGGTACGTTTTAAGCTTGTCACATTGGAAGAGGCCGCTTGGATCCGGGAGCAAACGGAACATCAGATTTGTGGTAACAAATTTGATAAACCTATACCAGAATCTTTTCCAAGTAATGAGGCTCAGTCCTTGTCCCATTATGCCATTCTAGAAAAAGACAATTATAGAAACACAGATATTTTGATTCGATTAAGTGGTGAAGAGGCCATACTCGTAGAATACGGTCCAATGGAACTAGATTTTGGATTGCGGCTTCAAGTTCATATGCTTATGGAAGCCCTTCAGAAGTTTGACTTGCCACTTTTAAATATCACTCCCGGAATTCGGAGCCTACAAATTAGTTTTGACAGTAGACAGATTGCTGTGGGTGAAATGGCCAAAAAAATCATCGCATTGAATAGAGAGCTTGAAGATGTTTCAGAAGTCGAAGTGCCATCTCGCATAATTTATCTGCCCTTATCATGGAATGACCCTCAAACAATCATAGCAACAAAACGATATCAGGAAACCGTTCGCCCCAATGCCCCCTGGTGCCCGAGTAATCCAGAATTTATCCGTCGAATTAATGGGATGGAAAGCATAGAAGCTGTGCAAAATATTATCTTTGAAGCTTCCTATATGGTTCTGGGACTTGGTGATGTTTATCTGGGAGCTCCTGTGGCAACACCGATTGATCCAAGGCACCGGTTGGTAACGACGAAATACAATCCAGCCCGACCCTGGACGCCGGAAAATGCCGTTGGAATTGGTGGTGCTTATCTCTGTGTGTATGGTATGGAAGGCCCTGGTGGATACCAGTTTGTTGGCAGAACTATTCAAATGTGGAATTTGCTACAGGAGACGGATTATTTTAATCAATCAAAACCATGGCTATTGGATTTTTTTGATCAGATACGTTTTTATCCCGTTAGTGCAGAAGAAATACTGGAATTAAGGCATGATTTTCTGAGGGGCAGATTTTCTCCTAAAGTTGAGCATACAACATTTAGCATGAAAGCATATAAGGAATTTTTCGAAAAAGAGAAAATCTCTATTGAAGCTTTCAAAGAGCAACAGCAAGAGGCCTTTAGGAAGGAAAAGGAAGACTGGAAGAAGAAAGGTCTTGATAGTTTTGTAACAATGCAGACGAAGGAAAAGGATAAGCGAATTACTTCAAGCAATGCCCATACTATCAACACGGATATGCCCGGAAGCATATGGACGATTCATGCGAAAGCCGGAGAACGTATTGAAAAGGGAGATGAAATTATAACTCTTGAGAGCATGAAGATGGAGTTTATTATGACAGCTGATCGAGCTGGTGTAATTGAAGAAATTTTGGTTGAGTGTGGTGATACCGTTCAAAGTGGTCAACCTGTACTTATTATGAAATAGATGTATACAAAAGGAGGAGAAGTATGTTTTTTCCAAAAAAATTGACCTTTAAATATTTGCAGGATGGATACAAAAGCGGCAATTTGACTCCTGAATTGGTTGTAAAAGAAATCATGAAACGAGCAGCAAAGTATGCTGATTATAATGTTTGGATTACGAATCCTGATGTGGATAGTATGATGAAATATATTGAGGGACTTCCGGAAAAAGCCTCTGAAGAATACCCCTTATGGGGAATACCCTTTGCTATTAAAGACAATATAGATTTGAAAGGTATTCCCACAACCGCCGGATGTTCCGCCTACTCTTATGATCCGGTAGAACATGCGACGGTAGTAAAAAAATTAATCGCCATGGGAGCTATTCCCGTAGGTAAAACAAATCTGGATCAGTTTGCAACCGGATTAGTTGGAACAAGAAGTCCTTATGGTGAAGTCAGGAATGCCATTAATCCTGAATTGATCAGTGGCGGTTCTAGTTCCGGGTCTGCCGTAGTTGTGGCACTTGGAATGGCTGCCTTTTCATTGGGGACGGATACAGCCGGCTCAGGGCGTGTTCCTGCGGCGCTTAATAAATTGGTTGGGTATAAACCAGCATTGGGTGCATGGTCCACAAAGGGTGTGGTTCCTGCCTGTGCCAGTCTTGATTGTGTAACCGTAATGGCAAACTCATTGGATGATGCTGTTACAGTGGATACATATGCCAGAGGGGTTGATGAGGGCTGCTGTTGGTCGAAAGATTACGGTGAAAGATCAATTAAAAAACCGAAAAAAGTATTACTACCTAAGGAAGAACCGGAATTTTTCGGTGATTACCAAGAGGAATATCGTTCAGCATGGAGAAAGGCCCTTAATCGTATTAATAAAATGAACCTTAAGGTTGAATATATTGATTATAGTCCCTTTTCTCAAGCGGCGGCCATTTTGTATGATGGACCATGGGTAGCTGAGCGTTGGAAAGATCTTGGTGACTTTGTCCAGAAGAATCCTGAACAGCTTTTTCCCGTTACGGAACGGATTTTACGAAGCGGAAGTCAAGAAAAATATACGGCGGCTAAAGTTTTTGAAGCTATACATACACTCCAAGAATACAAGCATCAAGTGAAATCTATTCTTGATGAAAGTGTATTGATAATGCCTACCATAGGCGGAACGTTTACACGTCAACAGGTAAGGGAAAATCCTATAGAGACAAATAGTCAGCTGGGATTATATACAAATCATTGCAATCTCTTGGATTTGTGTGCTGTAAATGTGCCCGCCTGTGTTGGCGATCAGACTCCCTTTGGAATAACCATTTTTAGCTTGGCACAAAATGAAGGTATGATCATTTCTGCTGCAGAAGCCTTTGAAAAGACCGAAACCATTGATCTTGTCGTATGCGGTTTGCATAAACAGGGTTACCCTTTAGAATATCAGTTGTTAGAGTTAGGAGCAGAGTTTAAAGAGCATGCAATGACGGCGGCAAAATATAAATTGTATGAATTTAATACGGTTCCGAAAAAACCAGGAATCATAAAAGTTGGAAAAGGTGGTGGAAGTATTGCTGTTGATGTTTACAGCTTGCCCTTACACTGTTTCGGTGCCTTTATGAAACAAGTACCTGCTCCATTGTCTATTGGATCTGTTGAGATGAACGACGGGAGTGTGGTTGCTGGATTCCTGGGAGAAGTCTATGCTTCAGAGACAGGGGAAGATATGACTGCCAAAGGAATATATACTATTTAATCAAATGGATGCCATAGGCTGACATTGTGTCAAAGGGAGTGCTGATACAATGAAGAATAATCGAATAAGTATTACAGAATTAAGCAAAATAAAAGGGATTACGACTGAAACTCTTAGGCATTATGATAGAATTGGCCTTCTCAAGGCCAAATTAGTCGATCCGAAAACTAATTATAGGTACTACTCTTGTTCTCAATGTGAAGAAATCGGAACGATTTTGGAGTTGAGAAATCTTGGAATGTCCCTACCAGAAATAAAAGAATATATGGAGAATCGTGATCTTAAACGATCTTATCAGTTGCTTACAGAAAAAGAAAATGAGCTTAAAAAAGAGATTCGTGAAAAGAAACGATTATTAAAGACCATACAGGAAAAACTGGAATATATCGATAAGATCAATCATCCCGTGGAAGTCAATGAAGCACAGGTGAGACATTTGAAGAAACGCTTAGTGGTTACTTTAGGGGAATATACAGAGGGGCGGGATCCCTATCTATTCAATGTCATGAATTTGGAGCAGTATTTGAAAGATACTGCTCCTCTGTTTGCTAGTGATTTGGTATGTGGAATGATAAGTAAAGACTCTTTTTTTGATCCAAAGAGGGCAAGATTTAGCCGAATGCCTTATTTACCTGTTGAAAAGTGCAAAAGGCATATCAATAATATTTATGAAATACCAGAAGGTGATTACTTATGTGGTTTAGGTCATGGATCATTCCAATATAATTGTGATGCCTACCGATATATCAGGGATTGGCTTAAAAAAGAAGAGTATGAAATTATCGGTGATATCATTGAAATCAATATTATTGACATTTCCATAACGAGCATTGAGAAAGAAAGATGTTTTCTTTATCAAGTCCCTATTCGTACATTGTCAGAATCTTCTGGACAATCCTAGTCATTATTTCTAGTTACATTTCCTATTACATTACTCATGCCTTTCTTTATTTAAGTGTAAAGCTTACCAAATCTAGAGACTTAAACCTGTCTAAAAAAACAAAAAATAAGTGTTGACATTTGTGTAACACAAAGATGTATAAAAGATTAAGTGTAGCTTAAATTAGTTGATTATTTATTCAATATGGCCTGAGCTATGGAATTATTCTTCTTTTTTCGTATAGAGAGAAGCAGCTAGTTTCTATATGACAGAGTGTCTATACAAAGACATTTTGTATGGTTAATACTGGTTAAAGGGGGTATGGAAATGGAAGAGAATAACATGATTGAATTACTTAGAGTAACGAAGATGTTTGGTGATATGACAGCGGTTAATAACATTAGCCTTACGGTAAAAGAAGGAGAATTTCTTACCCTTCTTGGACCATCCGGATGCGGAAAGACAACAACACTTCGTATGCTTGCAGGGTTCGAAGATCCAAGTCTAGGAGAAATTATCATTGACGGTAAAAACTGTGAGACACTACCTCCAAATCATAGAGATGTTAATACGGTATTTCAAAATTATGCACTTTTTCCCCATTTGACAATTCGTGAAAACATCGCATTTGGACTTAAACAAAAAAAATTACCAAAAGATGTAATAGCAAAAAAAGTTGATCGAATGATTCAGATGATTAAACTCGAAGAGCATGTCAACAAAAAGCCTTCAAAGTTAAGTGGTGGTCAAAAACAAAGAGTAGCGATTGCCAGATCACTGGTTAATGAACCAAAAGTTCTATTGTTAGATGAACCCCTTGGTGCTCTTGATTTAAAACTTCGCAAGGACATGCAGTTAGAACTCAAACATCTGCAAAAAGAGCTGAGAATCACTTTTGTTTATGTTACCCATGATCAGGAAGAGGCTTTAACTATCTCTGACAGGATTGCCATTATGAATAAAGGCAATATAGAGCAAATTGGTAATGTTGTTGACATCTATGAAAAGCCAAGAACGAAATTCGCAGCGGACTTTATAGGGGAAACTAATCTACTGAAAGGTACTGTTCTAGAGAATAATGAAAACTATTCCGTTGTAGATTTTAACGGGGTGAAAATTGCTTCCAATATGAAAAAACGTTATTTAGTTGGGTCTGAGGTTTATGTATCCATTAGACCGGAAAATTTACGCTTTGCATCTAATATTGATAATCTTGAAAACTACAATGTTTTGGACGTTATTTATGATGAATCAATTTACGTCGGTAATATCCTAAGACATATGTTTCATACCAAAGATAATGTCCCAATTAAATTAAATTGTTTTACCCACGATAACCAAAGACCTCTTGATAAAGCTCAAATAAAAATATGCTGGAAGAAAGCCCATTGTATCTTCGTACATGATGAAAGTGGGGTGAATGGATGAAGGAAAATGAAAAAAATAAAAAACAATCCCTAGGCTCAATGCTTCTTACAATTGGTCCCATGGGATTGTGGACAACAATCTTCTTCCTGTTTCCTTTTATCTACATTCTTGTTGTTAGCTTTTCATCCAGAAATGAATTTGGAAATATTGTGTATGATTTTACCCTGAAAGCGTATCAGACACTCATTCGTCCGGTGTATATGACGGTTATTTACAGAACCATATTGATGGCTTTTGTTGTCACCTTTCTTGTTATATTGATTGCTTATCCTTATGCCTATATTGCTGCTAGAGCCGGTAAAAAAATTCAACAATTTATGTTGATGGGCATTATTATCCCATTTTGGACAAACGGATTACTACGGATATACGCAATAATGAATGTTTCATCGGCAAATGGAGTCATCAACAGTCTTCTAATGCACATAGGATTGATTACAGAGCCTTTGCAAATTTTGTACACACCATTTGCGGTCTATTTTGGATTGATTTACAGTTTGCTCCCCCTAATGGTTATGCCCTTGTATTCAAGTCTTCAAAAGATTGACTCGTCCATATTAGAAGCTGGAAGAGATCTTGGAGCCTCTTCTTTTCAGCTTTTTACACAGGTAATTTTCCCTTTAAGTCTGCCTGGGATTATGGGTGGTGTTGTCCTGGTTTTTGTCCCTTCTATGTTTAACTTTTATGTTCCCGATGCCCTTGGCGGAGGAAAAATGATGATTATTGGAAATGTTATTTCAAATCAATTTTCCATATCAAAAAACTGGCCTTTTGGATCAGCATTGGCAGTAGCCATTATGTTGTTTAGCTCACTGATCATTCTGTTGGATAACAAAGTGTCTAGTGTAAGACAGGAGGAAAACTAATGAAGGGAAATAAGCTGATTTCTATTTTTTATGTGGTTTGCTTTCTAGCTCTTCTTTACATACCAATTGTGACAATGGTTGTTTATTCCTTTAATAATTCGGAACTAGATATCGGATGGAGCGGATTTACTTTGAGGTGGTACCAAGAGCTGTTGACCCAGAGTGATGTGTTTAGGGCGTTTAAAAATACGATGATAGTTTCCTTTGTAAGTACGTTTATATCTGTATTACTAGGAGCTTTCGGAGCCATTGGATTTTATAAACATAATTTTAGATTTAAGAAATATTTGGATTCTTTCCTTTTCTTGCCAACCATTGTACCGGCCATGCTCCTTGGGGTATCCATGTTGGCACTTTATGATATTTTCGGGATTCCCCTTAGTAAGGTGACCATTATCATTGCCCATGTAACGTTTTGTACCCCCGTTACGTTTAATACAACGAAAGTTGCTTTATACGGGTTTGATAAATCTATAGAGGAAGCGGCTTATGATCTTGGGTGTAACCAGTTTCAAGTGATTACGAAGGTAATGTTACCTATCATTATGCCTGCCATGTTATCAGGAGGATTATTGGCTTTTACATTTTCCTTAGAAGATGTATTGACAACCTTTTTTGTGGCAGGTCCGAAAGACGGTACCCTTTCCATGTACATTTTTGGCCAGATGAAGATGGGAATCAAGCCAACACTAAATGCGTTGAGTAGCTTAATGATTGTTTCAACCGTATGTCTTGGAATAGCAGCACAGCTCTTACAGCGAAGAAGCAAGAAAGATTACTGATGAAATTTGAAGGAAGTTTTTCCATCAAGATAAATATTTAGAGAGCGAGGTTAATAGGATGAAGAAGTTAATGAGTTCAGTGATTATAGTAACGCTGATAATAAGTATTACCGCCTGTGAAGGTAAAAAAGCAAATAGCTCTCAGACAGCAGAAAATACAGCGTCTGAGAGTTCAAAAGAGCTGAATCTTTTAGCTTGGTCCGGATTTGACGACAGTGCGATTGAAAAATTGGAAGAACTGACAGGGTATACAATTAATTATACTCCCTTTTCAAGTCTTGAAGAAATGGAAACAAAAGTTATGTCAAACAGCACCCAATATGATGTGGCCATGAGTTCAGACTACATTATCGAAGCATTAGTGGCACAGGACGAGCTTGAAGAAATCGATACATCAAAATTGGATAATTATTCAAAAATCGGCACCGGATATCTAAGTCCTACCTATGATCCAGACGATAAATGGTCTGTCCCTTATTCAGGTGGTGGTATCGGGATATTAGTTAATCGTGATGTGATTAAAACTGAAATCAACAGCTATGCAGATCTTTGGAATGAGGAATTGAAAAATCAAATTGCCTACACAGCTGATGCAAGAATGGCTCTTTCCATTGCAAACCTTGTAAATGGAAATGACTTTAATGCCACCAAGGAAGATGAAATTCGTGCTGCCGGTGAGAAGCTATCTGAGTTGGTACCGAATATCAAGACCTTTACCTATTCAGGATACAAATTATTGTTAAGCGGTGAAGTCAATGTTCTTGTTACAGCAACTGGTGATGAATATAAAGCAGCAAAAGAAATGGACAACTGGGCGTTCATCAATCCAACTGAGGGGGAACATCGTTTCATTGATAGTTTTGTCATTCCTAAAGACGCTAACATGGATGGAGCTTATGCATTTATCAATGCAGTTATCAGCACTGAGTACCTGACAAGAAAAGGCGAGGATACAAACTGGGGTTATGGATATACAAACCTTGAAGTTGAAGATATGGCATTGAAATCAGGAATTTCTCAAGATCTGCTTGATATCTCTTATCCTGAGGAAGGTGTATATAAAACAGCAAAATATATGTCAAGAATTGGTGATGCTTCCTTGATTTATGATGAAGTATGGTCTGAAGTGAAATTAAATGCAGGCAACAAAATGTAATAAGAGCAAAGTTGCTGTTATTGAGAGGAAGAACAAAATGGATAGCAAGGCATTTTACAAAATGACATTCAGAACTGTTCTTCCCTTGATGATACAATCTTTGCTCTTAGCAAGTGTTAATTTTATAGGCCAGGCAATGGTCAGCCGACTTGGTGTAACAGAAGTGGCAGCTGTTGGGGTTGCAAATAAAATCTATTCCATTTATTTCCTTGTTTTATATGGAACTAGCTGTGCTTGTGTGATGTTTGTATCCCAATTTAAAGGGAAAAATGACATTGACGGTCTCAGAAGAACAATGGGTATGACTTTGAGTATTACGGTCGCACTCGGTGTGATCGTCACATTGGCTACGTGGTTGTTTCCAAGACAGTGTCTATCCCTCTTTAGCGATGATCAGAAGGTTATTGAGAATGGTGTAGCATATTTGAAAACTGTATCCTTATCATATTTATTATTGAGTTTCATTTACCCCATTAATTATATGCTAAGGGGCATTACCAAAGTTCAAATAGTAATGATTACGTCCGTTCTTTCTGTCATCGTTACAACGGTAATATCCTATATTTTTATTTTTGGTCATTTATCAATGCCGGCGTTAGGTGTTACAGGTGCGGCTCTGGCCACGGTTTTAACTAGAGCCGCAGAATTGATGGTATTGCTTATATATTTGAAAGCGAGTCGAAATCCGATTATGGAAAAACTACCAACTATGTTCAAATACACAAAGTTGGACTTTAAAAAATTTCTGTACAAAGCGGTTCCCTTAGCCGGAAACGAAATGTTCTGGGGAATCGGGACCACCTTGTATTTTGTGATTTATGGGAGAATGGGCACGGCACAGTTAGCTGCCATGAGTATCATGAACACGATACAAACATTGGAACAGACTTTTGCTCTTAGTCTTTCTGGAGCTGGAGCTGTTATTTTAGGTAATGAAATAGGAAAAGGGAATAAGGACGAATTGGCATTGCTTGCGGGCCGTTTTCATAAACTAGCTCTTATGGTGGGTGGAGTCGTGTCAATAGTTTTGTTTTTCCTTAGAGGATCAATTTTGGAACTGTATCAGCTTAAAGGAACGCTGACAGGTGAATACTTAAGCCAGTGTCTGCTAGCTATGAGCTGTTTTGTAATTATACATTGTTTTAATTCAATGAATGTCGAGGGGCTATTAAGAAGTGGTGGCGATGTTAAATTTGTATTGTTGATGGATGTGGGAGGAATTTGGCTCATTGGATTACCATTGACGTTTATTTTCGGAGAGGTTCTACATCTTCCGTTGATTGTTGTTTATCTCGTTTTCGTCATCGTTGAATTGTACAAATTGCCCTTGGGCATATATAGGTCCAGAACCATGAAATGGGCTCAGCAACTTTAGGAAAGAAGGATAACTTTATGAATATATTAAAAGGCAGTGCCTTATTGGTTATTGATTTGCAGGACGGAAATGATGAAGATGATATTCCTGTAATGGAAGGCAGCTCTACCTATCAAAATGCACCTAAAATCATAAGCTTTTTTAGGGAGCATGATTTACCAGTAATTCAGATAAGAGAGGTCCATCGTGCAGATCATGTGGATTTTGGTCGTGAACTAGATGGAACAGAGGGACTGCATTGTCTGGAGGGCACAAGATCGGTTGAATACCATCCTCTGACAAAGCCCGAAGGCAAGGATTATCTTGTATCAAAACGACGTTACAGTGCCTTTATCGGAACAGATTTAGATATTCTTTTAAGAGGTTTGAAAGCAGAATATCTATATCTTATTGGCGGATTAACAGATGTATGTGTTCATTTTACAGCTGTTGATGCCCATCAGTATGATTATCATTTTTATGTTGTTTCTGATTGTGTGACTGGATCAACATGGAAAGCTCATAATTATTCACTTAAAAATATGAAGTATCTACAGCGTGATTCGAACATTACAACGGCAGATATTTTGGAAGGGGAAGTTATCGATGCAAATACCAGAAAATAGTGCTCTATTACTTGTTGATGTGCAGGATTCCAAAAATCCTCCTGAAATATACAAAAGCGATGACCAAAGAAAATCCAGAGATTTTTATCATGAAAATGTGAAGAAAGTTACAGAATATTTCCGAGAAAAGGGAAACGTTCCTATTATACATGTTATAGAATTGCATCGTGATGATTTAGTGGATTTTGGTCGGGAATTGGATGGCTCCGAAAATATCCACTGTTTGGAAAAGGATAGCTTTTTCTGGGAACCAACAGCACCGATTGATGGGGAATATGTTATACAAAAACGTCGTTATAGTGCGTTTTTTGGTACGGATCTTGAGATTTTGTTACGTGGACTTCAAACAGAGCATTTGTTTATCTGTGGTGGTATGACTGATATTTGTGTCCACTATACAGCGGTCGAAGCTCATCAGATGGACTATCATATTCATGTTGTTAGAGAAGCATGCGGTACTCATAGTTCGGTGGAAGATGCGGAAGCTGTATTTGACAGCATTAATTATTTTCAGAGTAATTCTGTAATCTCTGTTCGGGACCTAGACTAAGAAGACATGATGGATAAAAAATCAATACTTGATTGGTTAGAAGAGCAAAGTGCGGATATCTTTAAGTTGAGTGACCAGTTATGGGATTTTCCTGAATTAAAATATCAGGAAAATTATGCCGTCGAACAGATCTGTCCCATATTGGAAGAAAATGGATTTATAGTTGAGCAGAATCTTGCAAATATTTCGACGGCTTTCAAGGGGACTTACGGAAGTGGTTACCCAGTTATTGGTATATTAGGTGAATATGATGCATTGGCAGGTATGAGTCAATTAGCTGGAAGCTTTGAGAAAAAAAAGGATCCGACCATGGAAAATGGTCATGGTTGTGGTCATAATCTTCTAGGTTCGGGATCATTACTTGCTGCCTTAGGAATTAAAAAATTCCTTGAGAATAATCCAAACTCAGGAACCGTCGTCTTTTTTGGCTGTCCCGCAGAGGAAGGGGGTGCAGGGAAGACGTTTATGGTTAAAGATGGTGTTTTCGATGATGTGGATATAGCATTGTCATGGCATCCATCAGATTATAATGCAGTATCCAGTGGAACGTCTCTGGCCAATATGCAGATTCTATATAAATTTTACGGAACCAGTGCACATGCTGCAGCAGTTCCGCATCTTGGAAGAAGTGCCTTGGATGCCGTTGAACTAATGAATGTTGGCTGTAATTATTTACGAGAACATGTTGTATCCAATGCGCGTATTCATTATGCGATTACAGATAGTGGTGGGAACATGCCCGGGATTGTTCAACCTTATGCAGAAGTACTGTATCTAATTCGAGCACCAAAGCTAAAAGATGTTCGGGACATAAAAAAGCGATTGGATAAGATAGCCGACGGTGCTGCACTTATGACAGAAACTCTGTGTGAAAAAGTATTTGTTAAAGCGACTTCTAACATCATTCCAAATGACTTTTTAGGACAATTACTATTTGAGAAAATGCAGCAAATTCCTTTTGGAGAAATTACAGAACAAGAGTTGAATGAAGGAATACAATGGCAGAAGTCCATGAAAGAAATGGTCAATTCATTAGAGGGCGTTGTCGAACGGGCTGATTCCAAAGATAAGGCTTGGATCCGGGAGAAGTATGGATTGCCCGTTAATGATTTCATTATTCCCTTTACACCAAATAATATTTGTCAGGCTTATTCTACAGATGTGGGTGATGTATCTTGGATTTGTCCTACTGGTCAGATTGCTGGTTTGACATGGATTGCTAATTCCATGGAACATACTTGGCAGGTGGTTGCACAAGGAAAAAGTACTTTGGCACATAAGGGTATTATCTATGCTGCTAAAGTTCTTGCCATGACTGGTATATCTTTGATTGAAAATCACAAATTGGTTGATTATGCTAAAGCAGAACTAAAGGAACGTTGTCAAGACGAGAAGTATATATCACCAATCCCTTAGTGATTTACTTGTACTGTCAATAATGGAAGCAGCTGACTTAAGCTGCCTCCTCCTTTAATAAGAGAGAATAGGAATCTAGCGAAAATTCTAATGAAGATAGAAGAGGCGAGGTCAGCATATAAGTTAGAAGTAATGGTAAGTATCTTGATCTCATGTTTGCCTCTTATAAATAAAATCATTGCTGTCCGGTTTAAATATTATCAAGAGCTAATTCCATCTAAAAAAAACTGTATCAAAATTGTCGCCGATCTACTAGAAAAATTGGGTTTAGTAAGTCGTATGGCTTTACTTGAAATTATTGAAGATAGGCATAAAAGAAAACCTATTATCATTGTATCACAGATGACTGTTTGATCATGGCACGACATAATTGGTAGACCTACTATAGTAGATGATGCTATTCTGGATCGTCTTGTTTACAATTCTTTTAGAATTGAGCTTAAAGGAAAGTCTTATAAAAAGAAAAACAAACTTGAAGATTGACTATAAATGATAGGCATTACTATCCGTTTTTACAGGAATATGCACTTTCTTTCAGGTTTGAACTCGGGACGTTATGGCCTTTACTTAGAGTATATTGCATTGATATAATGCAAAAAAAATAGGCGGTATATATGAGAAAAATAATAGTATTATTATTAGTAATTTCAGCAGTACTCTTGACTAGTTGTCTGAGTGTAGATGTTGATAAGGTTTATGAACAAGAAAAGTTGGCGATGGTGAAAAGTTGGAATTTAGCTTTTCAATATGATAACATAACGATTGAAGAGAAGTCTGGAACAGATGAAAAGAAAGTCACAGAAGGTCAATCAAAAAATGATGTAAAGTTTTTCAACGATTTGTATTATGCACTTAAAGACTCAGGACAAATTAAAATAGCAAAATCTGGAAATGAAGCTAACATATTAATTAATATTACTAGAAAATATGGTGATTCAGATTTAGGTATGACATGTGATGTTTTATTCACAGATAAAGAAGGACTTGAATTAGGTAGAATGTCTTTCTTATCAAAAAATGTTCATTTACTTCATAAAGGGCAGAACGAATTTGTTAAATATGTCGCAGACCAGTTGATTGATAAGTTGTCAGAATCCTCTGCACTATAGGATTTATAAATAGTTTAAGCAGTTAGGCAAAAGTTTAGTAAATACTCTAACTGCTTTCTTGGAAGATAAAAGCCATTTTTGACTGTAATCCTCCTATTAAAAGTCGAAGTATGTAGATAATTAAAATAAAATATGAATGTAGATTCAAGTACGGATGTTCTTGAACAAAGCAGATGACTATTTTCCCTATTCACTATGAAATATTTTATTTGGTGTATTTTGACTTTCCGGCTTAAAACTTACTAAGTTTTCGCTATCCATCGATACGTTGGTATTCACATTTTTCTTACGTAAATTCATACAAGCAATTTCCTTATCTTTAATCGAAGTTCCTGACTTTTCTATTGTATTGTCAATGTCATCCCAAAACGAATTCCATATCCGCATTGACAACTAAACCACATAACTTTCTCCAATTCGATTCATAAGGATGTGAGCACCCATAATGGCTATATACTCAGCTTTGAACTTGCATCAACAACCATTTTCTATCCCAGTTATAATAATCCCCATAAACATATAGAGTATCAAAGAAATTCCATACATAAATACCCATATTAACTTCTTAGATTTAAGATACCTTAGGACGCCAAAAACTATACCAACAACACTAGCAATAGGAATGAGTAATGCTAAATATGCCCCATTAGGCCACATATCTGAAGTAAAGAGCTCCCACATCCAATATATAGCCATTAAAGCAGGATAATAGAATACTTTGAGATAGTGATCCTCCTTTAATAGGAGAGAATAGGAATCTAGCGAAAATTCTAATGAAGATAGAAGATGCGAGGTCAGCATATAAGTTAGAAGTATAGTTACTGGTGTTACAAGTAATAGTAAGTATCTTGATCTCATGTTTGCCTCTTATCAATAAAATGCTAATCAAAATTACGACTTTTAATAGTTCAATTTTAATCTTATCTCTACTCTATTTCCTTATGCATTGAAAGTGAGAAAATATAAGTGAAGTAGGTACGGAATTAGTATCATCTAATATTTCTTCCCTTTATATCAAAGAACTCAGGATAGATTATATAAATACTTTTCTTGGGCATATCACTAAGAATCCCCTTGAATGCTAAGTCCTTTTGCCTGTTATCTTAAAAGCCTACCCTGATTTTATCATATCAGGGGGTAGGCTAGGAATCACCTAATTTATTCTGGCTTTGTGAATCTCTTGAGTGCTTCTTCCGAAGTTGGTGTAAAAAAGTTAATCAAGTTACCATCGGGATCTTTAAATAAAATGGAACGGTTACCCCAGGGCATGGTAGTTGGCTCCATAACAAATGTGTTCACAATTTTTCTTAATTGATCAAAAGTTTTGTCAACATCTTCAACAAAGAATTCAATAATCGTTGAGTTGTTGTTTGCTGCATGGATTCCCTCACTACCAAATGCCTTAATGGTACGAGTACTAGCTATCGCTATTGTACATGAGGGTATTTTCAACTCAGCAAAGTCCTCCGTATAACGTATAGCAGTCAAATTTGTAATTTGCTCATAGAATTGAACAAGATTAGCAACATTATTTGTGATGAGGCGAATAGATACAAAATTCATTATTATTTCTCCTTATACTCATTTCAATGACGTGAATCTGATAGAGAGAATAACACTTCCACAACCTTGCTTTTGTCAATTTCTGTCAGCAGTCTTAGAAATCAATAATAGAAGGATAAATATGAGAGTCCATTTGCCACTCTTTCAAAAGGTCCTCCCGATCCTTTGGGTACTTTGATTGGTTACAATAACATTTGGAGATTCTGTCTAATCGAAAACTACGGTAAGCTTTTCTTAATTCACACCATGCTGCAACAATCTGACACGATTCCATAAACCCCATTAAGAAGGGCCATATAGTTCTTTCTGATATATTTTTTGCCTCATCACAATAGGCAATGGTAATCTTCTGGCGGTTACGGATCGATATACGGATCGTCTCCATGATCCTATCCGCCTCAACGGAATGTTTCTTTTCTCCGATCCAGAGAGCGGAGGTATCAAATTCTCGTTTTAGATCACGTGGTAGAACATTGCTTATTTTGGCAATCGCATTTTTAGCCGATTGGGCAAGCTTTTGATCGACAGTGGCATCCACCCATCGTGAACCAAGGAGAAGAGCCTCAAGCTCATCGTTGGAGAACATAAGGGGAGGAATAGTGAACCCTGGCTTTAGAAGAAAACCAATGCCGGCTTCACCATCTATCTGGGCTCCTTGGTTTTTGAGGGTGGCAATATCCCTATAAACCGTTCTAAGACTGACCCCCAATTCCTCTGCAAGTTCTTCTCCTGAGGTGGCAAATTTGTTACGTCTCAAGATCTGAATGAGTTCCAGCAGTCGTTCTGTTCTAGTCATACTTGATCTTCCATAATCAGAATTTCTCCTACAGTTGAATTTTACCGACTCTAGTATACCAAATATGGTGAGGTTAAGAGACGCTATTATCATTTGGATCATTTTAACTCAACAAAAGTAGTTACAGATAGTGGTTGAGGTTCGGTATGGATTTAGAGCATTATTATTAATGTGGATCCTATTCAGTATGGTAAAAATCTATTGAAAGCTATTAAGGATGGGCTTAGTCACACTAAAAAAGGGTATTTATGGAGAAATAGGAGCTGGAGGAACCCTTATACCAAGTTACGCTTTGTGTATCAATTTCGCCAGCACCAGTTGACCTTTCTGTTTTGTTTAAAAAAGTGGTTATATCTTTTTTGAAGAAATAGGTAATAGTTTTAAAACCTTTTTTACAAGTAGTTCCAATAATGAAGATCCAGACATTAAAGGGGAAGCAAATTGAATATAGAAATGATATTAACCATTGTGATAATGTTAGTTTTTTATTTTATACATATATATCTGATAAAATCAGCTGTGAAGTTGATTAATATTTGGGCTAAGAATAATAATTACATAATAGACAAAATAGAGTATAGATATTTATGGAAGGGCCCCTTTTTTAGTGGTGTTATCACCTCTTTTGTCTTTAAAATTTCGATATCGACAAAGTATAAGAAAAAAACTGATGCATGGGTAAGAGTAGGCGGAAATTATATGGGTATGATATTTTCCAAGAAAATAAACATTATATTTGAATGATTGAAAATCTGAACTTGAATATATTACTTTTAATAGGGTGGATATTCTGGCCATGACAGCCTACTTGCTTCTTTGGCTATCATAACTATCCAGATCTGTGTCATGAAGGCATATCGACTTGTTCCAAGAAAAATTTTCACCTAGTCACAAAATAAATACCTCTATTAAATACGATGATATAATTTCATGTTCACTAGCCTTTGTCATGGTTACAGCAGAAGGAATATAGCCAGAGTGATTACGTTTGACATGGAGTTTAATTCCACCTTTCTTTTTCTAAAGGAGTCCCAGGAGCACATTCTAGCATCAATATTGTAGAAAGGATTCTTGAAGCGAAACTTACGTCTTTTGACTCTCTACTTTCATTCTATTTCTGTCTTCTCATTGTAGATATGAGTCTTACCCCATTCGTGTAATGAATCCAATACAGGTAATAATGTTCTTCCAAAGTCAGTCAAACTGTATTCCGTTCTGGGAGGAACCACTGGATAAACCTCACGTGAAATCAATCTGGAAGCTTCAAGTTCCCGAAGTTGTTGAGTCAACATTTTAGGTACTAAGTATTAGAACGAATATGTGATAGAGTGACATGATCATTTTCAAGCTTAAAAAAAAGAACTTTCCGAAGGAGAACAGACCATGTCATTTATAACAATTGATTCAGAAAACTGCACTCACTGTGGCGCCTGTGTAAAGGATTGTCCTGTTGGTATTATTAGGCAGGACAAAGGACAATTACCCTATGGAGTAGAAGCCGATAAAGACAGCTGTATCTTATGCGGACACTGTGTAGCAATATGTTCAAAGGGCTCTTTTGAACATTCTATGTTGGCTCCGGATGAGTTTAAGCCCGTATATGACCTTCCTCTTGATTCAAAATCTATCGGTCATTTTCTAAGTTCCAGAAGATCCGTTAGAATCTTTAAGAAATCCCCTGTACCAAAAGAGCAAATTGAACAACTCCTGGAAGTTGCACGAAGGGCTCCTACTGCCTCAAATTCTCAACAGGTGAGTTGGAATATCATAGCAGATGCTGATCGGCTTGAGCGAATTAGGACATTAACCCTTGATTGGATTTCAAAAGCAAGACGACTTTCCATTTATACTAAAATGGAAGAACAAGGCAGGGATGTCGTTTTACGTGGGGGACCTAATTTGGTGGTTGCTTATAGTCCTGAAGAATACACTTGGGCCCAAGGGGATTGTGCTATCGCACTAACATATATGGAACTCCATGCTTCTTCCATGGACCTGGGAGCGTGCTGGGCTGGATTGGTTACCTCAGCAAGTAAATCTGATCCTAAGCTAAGAGATGTCTTGGGCGTACCTGAAGGATACATCGTAGGCGGTGCTTTAATATTAGGACCTACCAATCAAAAATATTATAAGATACCACCCCGGAAAGTAGGAACGGTAAGCTGGTTGTAAAGGCTATTAACTATTATGTTTGAGAATATATATCTAAAGAGTTCTGTTTTTGGATTTTATTCTTATTGAAATCTTCTTTGGGGGATACTCCAAATTTATGAGAGTACTCTCTGGAAAATTGATTTGGACTTTCATAGCCTACTTGATAAGCCACATCTGTCACTGTTTTGGCATTCATTAACAGTAAATTCCTTGCTGTAATGAGGCGTATCTCTTTTTGATATTGTAAAGGGCTTATGGCTGTGATTTTTTTAAAGTGCCTATAAAAGGAGGTGGAGCTCATTCCCAGAGTCCCTGCTAATTCAGGCATATTTATCCGGTCGTTGAAGTTGTTTCGAATAAAGGTGATGGCTCTCGAAATCGTACTTGCATTACTGTTAAAGTAAACTAAATTTCTAAAAATGGGACCAAATGAACCTGTGATTAATCTGTAATGAATTTCTTTGATAATCATAGGTCCCATTATTTTTACATCACCCTCAGATTGTGCAAGCATAAGATAGCGTTTTAAGGCATCAGTGAGCTCATTATCCGGCTGATGAACCTCAACTGCTTTGTTATCAAAGGAAGAAAAGGGAACATCCTTTATATCATCATACAGACTTCTTAATATATTTATATCCACACGGAAAACGATCGACATATAGGGATATTCTACGACTCTGGAGATCAGAGGCATATCATGACAGATGCATAGACAATCCCCCGTTCCTATCTTGAAAGTCTTATCATTCCATATAGTTTCTTTTGATCCTTGCAATATAAGGCTAATGAGTGGTTCATATATGATTCTCTCAAAAGTCGTTTCTTGTTGTAGATAGGAAAACTTAAGATGGGAAAGAAGATTGCTTACCCTTGTTCTTTCTTCATTAAATTCTGATGCAATAATGGGATAAACCATTTTTCTCAGCTCTTGAATGATCATTTCCAGTTTGTATCTCCTTTAGGATTTTATACATGAGATTAGGTCATTTGGTAGAAATAGGCAAGTCTGAGGATGCATCAGGCAGGATTCCATATTAGGAAACTCATTAAGCTTTTTCTGAAAATTAAGAAGGAGTTGTGAGTGAATGAATAGAGTAGAGTACAAACAAGAATCGAAAATGGCTGGAAAAGATTCTTTGAATAAGTCCCTAATTCTGATTATGTCTATAGCTAGTGGGTTGACGGTCGCCAATCTATATTATGTTCAGCCATTGTTGGCAGAAATTGCTGCTTATTTTCATATTGGATTAGGATATTCAGGTCTGATGGCTACTTTTACACAAGTTGGAGATGCCTTAGGGTTATTGCTAATTCTGCCTATGGCCGATATTTGGGAAAAACGAAAACTCATCCTGACAATGTTATCAGGGGCGTTTATATTTCTGTTAATACTATTTTTCTCTCCAACGATGAGCATAGCATTATTTGCATCTTTTGGAATTGGCTTTTGCTCTGTTGTTCCCCAGCTAATAATACCTTTTGCTGTACAGCTGTCATCACCAAAGGAAAGGGGAAAGGTAATTGGGAGTATAATGAGTGGTTTGTTGATCGGTATTTTACTATCACGAGTGGTTAGTGGCTTCATTGGAAAATATATGGTTTGGAAAAACATTTATGCCATAGCCGCTTGTTGTATGTTGTTGCTTTGGTTGGTATTACGTTTTGCTCTCCCCCAAAGATATGGAGACTCCAATATTAAATACACCGAATCTCTAAAATCAATGTCCTCTTTACTGAAGCAGTTTCCAGTATTGAGAGAATCCTCAATTATTGGATTTATGGGTATGCTTGCATTCAGTGCCTTTTGGACAGCATTAACATTTTTACTGCAAAGTTCTAATTATCATATGGGGGCGGATGTAGCTGGCTTATTTGGTTTAGTTGGAGTCGTAGGTGCATTATTTTCACCATTGGCAGGCAAGCTTTCGGATAAAAGGGGGCCAAGATTTACTGTGGGAATAAATATTGTTGTTATCATTGCTGCTTATGTCGTTTTTGCCTTTTGGGGATTTAAGGTCTCTGGACTCATTATTGGTGTCATACTCCTTGATTTAGGGATTCAATCTTGTAATGTCAGTAATCAGACCAGAATCCATCAGTTAAGTGATGAGGCACGTAGTCGTGTCACTTCTATTTATATGGTCTTTTATCTTTTAGGCGGATCATTAGGTTCTTTATTAGGAGCCTTAAGTTTTCAGCACTTTGGTTGGATAGGCGTATGCTTTGTTGGATTTCTCAGTCAGTTTATTGCAGGCACGGTACATATTAGGGGCTCTGGCCATCTGCTGGAAATACAGATGTCTAGGCATTAGTAGATAGTCGGGAGGGGGAAAAAGGACTGGTAGTTATGAATAAGCTCTTTCTTTTTCTCCTTCAGCCTATTCCTACTCATTTTATATAGGGGAGGATTGAGGTAGAACATTTCTAATAGTTCCTGGACCTTTGCCTCGTTCTTGAATTTATACATATCCGATCCCCAGGGGCTTCCGGTGGCCAATAACCTCCTGAGGATACAAGGATTTCAGGAAGGGTAAAGGAATCTCCTCCTTCCGAGCTTACGGCTAATTTCTTTTCTCAACCAGGCTTTATGACTCTCTTCGCTTGTAGTGGGATGAAGGGGGTTGTAGTTCTCATAATATTCCCCGGCAGCATCACAGTCAATGAAGTAGAAGGAAAGGGGGAGTATTGATAATAAGAGTACTACCCCGTAGTAAATAGGGCTACACACCAGAAAATAAAGGACAAGATGATATATCCCCAGAAATATATCCTATATCTTAGATACTCAGTTACCTTTATGTCATTGATTCTTGAATTTATCTCTTTAGTTTCCTTCCAAAAATGTGACTGCCTTGCAAAGCTAAAATAGGGATTTGATTGCATTTCTATTCCAATACTACTACATCTTTTCTTGATGAGATTGGCGATCATGGGAAATAACAAAAATTGAGCTACACTAGCTACCAGTAAATTCGAAAATGCGATCTTAAGTAATGTAGGTAGGTTATTAAAAAAATCTATAATTATCATTCAGTCTCCCATTTAAAGTACTATTCCTAGTCTCACCTATACAATATAAATTTAGAAAAGGGGATTATAAGAGTCTAGAGTTTGGAATAGTAACCAAATTAATTGAATTTTGAAAGAGGCCCACTTGTTATATGCGGTCTTACTAATCATTTAGAATTTCCCTCAGATAATCAAAGTTCCCTAATAGGAGTCTTATCCTCCTTAGAAATCAGTCCTTCAACCCATTCACACCATTCTAATTCCAGTTCAACATCCTTTATTCCTTTTTGCAATAAGAGGAATGATCCGATCTTAGGTGACTTGAGAGTCATAAACTTATCTCCAAATTTCTTCTTTAAGTCACTAAGTTTTTTATTATACATATCTATGCGGGTTAGGCACCTCTGTTTGGCTTTCCCCAGTAATTGTCGTATTTCCTCATCATTCAATATCTGAATAGAAAAGAATCTCATCGTTAATTCATCTTTTTTTGTGGGCATCTCTAGATCATCATGTATCCATTCTTTTAATTTTGTGATGCCCTGTTCGGTTATTGAGTAAAGTTTTTTATCTGGCTTTCCCTTTTGTTTTATCCATACATAACTAAGCAAATCATTCTTTACCATATTCGTGAGTAGTGGGTAGATAGCACTATGATTCGTGTGCCAGAAGGTTTTGATTCTCGAGGTTAATTCATAACCGGTTAATGATTCGGAAGCCAATAAACTAAGAAGACCATAGGTTAATTTATTCATTACAATGATTCCTCGCTACTCATGGATATGTATATATTGACATATTAACATGGCTTTTATAATATCGCCATATGTCTTTTTTGACATATAAGGTGTGTTGATGGTTGAAATGCAAAAGCGTAATGAGAATTTAATGATATTCAGTTTATTAATAGGAGGAGTGCTGACCCAGCTTTCTACCAGTACTGTTAATATTGCGATTCCTAATTTTATGGCTGCTTTTAACAGCTCACTGGATATGGTCAGGTGGACTATAACAGGATTTATGCTGGCCACAGGTATAATCGCCCCCATTACTTGCTACTTAGGGGAGAGGTTCAGCTACAAATACCTTTACGTAACGGCTTTATTAGGATTTACCTTAAGTTCCGTCGGCTGCGCCCTTGCCACTAATATTCAAACCCTGATTCTTTTTCGTATCCTACAGGGTATTTTTAACGGAATTGCCATGCCTGCTTCTATGTCTATCATTTATCAGGTTATCGAAAGGCATCGTCAAGCTTTAGCCATGAGTCTTGTTAGTTTTGCCCTTACAATCGCTCCTGCAATTGGTCCAACCTTGAGTGGATTCCTTATTGAATCCTTCGGATGGAAATCAATCTTTATCTTCAACATTCCCATAGGTTTGATAACTACCTTATTAGTTATTAAATCCATTCCCTTTTATAAGCTAAATCCCCCGGAAGGTTTTGATCTTATTGGCTTTATAACCAGTATAATGGCTACCACATTATTGCTCGTAGGGGTTAGTAATATTTCTATATGGGGCTGGGACTCTATAAAGTTTCTTACTTTTATAACGGGTGGTTTGGTGTTATTCGTCATTTTTATGTTGCGACAAAAATATGCTACCTATCCTATACTCGATATAAGTGTTTTTAAAAATACGACCTTTTCCATAAGTATGTTATTGAGAGGTATTGTGACCATGGGGTTATATGCAGGATCTTTATTAACACCTCTGTTCTTACAGGATGGGCAGGGTAGTTCAGCTCTCCACGCTGGGTTGGTGCTATTACCAGCATCATTCGCTATGGCCATCACAACGATCATCATTGGTAGAATCTATAATAAAGTTAAACCTGTTATGATCATTCAGATAGGAATATTAAGTATGTGCATTGGTTCCTATTTATTATCCAAGACTTCAATCTCAACCAGTCATCTCTATATAATGGGGAGTCTGGCCTTTAGAAATATAGGAATTGCCATGGCCCTTATCACAACTACCATGTTTGGTATGGCCTCCTTAGATCGAAAGGTCTCAGGGAATGGATCGGCTATTAATAACTGGATTTCACAGAGTATTGGTTGCTTTTCCATTGGAATCTTTACCTCTCTTTTGTCATCCCGTACCATACATTACAAGAAGATCATGCCCCTCATAAACAATGATAAGCTGTCCCTTATTCAAAGTATTAATGACATCTATCTCATATCTGTTTTTATTATTTTTATTGGCTTTCTTGTGACCTTTCTGTTTAAGAGATCTAGTAACTTACTAACAAGAGGAAGGTGAAGCAATAAGGGCTAAAATAGTGTCCTCTTAGTATGAACACCATATATAGCCATTGTCCTGTTGGATATGAAGGGTATCTTGTATTAATAGAAGTTGACATCCGTCCTGGTATTCCTGGTATGGATATCGTAGGCTTACCGGATGCTGCTGTTAGAGAAAGTCGTGAACGAGTGCGAATAGCACTTAAAAAGTCAGGATTTGAAATGCCTAGAGGCCGGATTGTTATTAACCTGGCTCCAGCCAGTTTAAAAAAACTTGGATCAAGATTCGACCTATCAATCGCATTGTCCATTTTGATAGAATCAAAGCAGATTACCGTTAAAGAAAGAAGTATGCTGGTTCTAGGAGAATTGGAGCTCTCCGGTTCTGTGAGAGCTGTTCCTGGCAGTTTGGGTGCTATAAAAATGGCAAAACAAAATGAAATATCTACATTAATATTGCCTTCTGACAACGTATCCCAGGCCTCCTTATTTCCTGGGGAACATATTATCTTAGGTACTTCTTTAACGGAGGTAGTCAATAAACTAAGAGACTGTCAATATTCTAAAATTAAATGGTCAAAATCAATAGATACCCCAAGTCAGCCTGAATTATTGTTAGAAGATATTCATGGTCAAAAGGCTTTGAAAAGAGCTATGTGCATAGCTGCCTCTGGATATCATAATCTCCTCCTATGGGGGCCCCCTGGTGGTGGGAAAACAATGGCGGCCCTGCGTTTACCCGCTTTGCTTCCCTCTATGACTAAAACAGAGATCTTGGAAGTATCACAAATCCATTCCTTAAAATCAAATACCAGACATGATTTAATCCTAAGGCGCCCCTTTAGGATGCCTCATCATACTTCTTCCCGGGAAGGTTTAATTGGAGGTGGTCGGGAATTATTACCGGGAGAAGTCTCATTAGCCCATAGAGGTATTTTATTTCTTGATGAAGCTCCGGAATTTAAGTCTTCTTTTTTACAAGCCCTTAGAGAACCTCTGGAATCCGGCCGTGTTGATTTGGCCAGAGCTGATAATGAGTATTGGTTCCCTAGTCGTTTTCAACTTATATTGACAGCAAACCCCTGTCCTTGCGGGAATTTAGGCAAACTAGACGCAAGATGTCTTTGTTCAAGTAGAGAGATCGAAACCTATTGGAAAAAATTAGGAGGTCCTCTCCTGGATCGTATTGATATTAGAATTCCCGTATCTCCTACAAATCAGGCGGAATTATTGAAAGAACCATCCTCAGAAGATTCTACCCTTATAGTACAGAATAATGTAAAGGCAGCCTGGAAACGCCAGATAAGGCGTAATAATGGTAAGTTGAACTCCCATTTATCAAGTAGAGAGATAGCCCAATATATCAAGCTCCCATCTGAGTTAGAATTAGTATTTTTTGCAGAGGTAAAAAATACTGGTCTAAGCTCTCGGGCTGTGCATTCCGTATTAAAGCTTGCACTGACCATTAGTGATTATGATGGTTCTAATATTACCAAAAATTGCTTATGGGAAGCGATTAAGTATCGACAATATGGGAATGAACCAGGATGGCCACTGACAACATCACTCTAATATCACTTTCCCAAAATATTCTGGTCTGTGAAAATCTGGTTCAGGAGTGTTTATCTCACTCCAAGTCAAAAAGTGAGCCTGTGTTAATTCATCACCGCATTTATAGAAATTGGCCCTAAAGCAGTCCCCTTTTGAAGGAAGGCGATCTATCCACAAAATGTCCAGAGGGATTTTAATGGTCAATGTCCATTTATCTTTTAATTGAACCTCAGAGAAGGGAGTATTTCCTAATGATGAGAATGTTTCAATTCTATCTAGTGAGTTTTGATCCAGGAATTGGTATTCCTGTCGTGACTTTCTTCTGGCCGCATATTTCGTCCCAATGGCATTAAATTCAAAATTAAAGTAATACTCGTCTATAGGGCTTACAAAGAACTCTACACAACTATCCTTATGAACCTCTGAGTTATTGTCTGTGTGAATTGCTTTTGTGTAATCTTCTTGAACTTTATAATGTATGAAAAGAGAATCCTTGTTATAAGCTGTCCAAAAATGAACTTCCGGAGTATAGGGATAAGCTTGCCAATTAACAGTATTAATGGGGTGCTCTTGTGTGTGCTCCTCTAGGTAAGTTCCTATAACTTCTATATCTGGAGTAACATAGGGAAGCTGTGTTATGTGAAGTTCTGTCATAGATATTTTCTCCCATAAAAGTAAATAATTACATTATGGGAGATACAATATCATCTTATATTACTTACTTACAGTCCCTACAGTGACTCCTTCTAGTAGGTATTTATAGAATCCTAAGAATAAGATTAAGGTTGGAATCGTAGAGATAAAAGCTCCTGCCATGAGTACCCCAATTCCCCGGTAGGGATCACCCCAACCTGCGGTAAAGCGAACTAAGGTTATTGGTAACGTTAATTTCTGAGGGGAATTGAGTACTAATAAGGGCCATAGGAAGTTATTCCATGAGTTTATAAAGGTCATCAAAGATAGAACCACCAGAGCAGGCTTAACGAAGGGTGTCACAATGGAAATCATGAATCGGAACTTTGAGCATCCATCAATCCAGGCAGCATCTTCTAAATCTTTGGCAATACCCACCATATACTGTCTAAGTAAGAAAACTCCAAAGGTGCCACCCACTGCAGGAAAGATTAAAGCAGCAAAGCTATCCATCAACCCCAGGGTATGGACAATGAAATAATTAGGAACTAAAAACAAAATAGGTGGGAAGGCTAGTACACAGATATACAGAAGAAAGATCGTTCTTTGACCTTTGAATTTAAGTCGTGACAAGGCATACGCCGCTGGTATACACACGGCAATAGTAAGCAGAATAGTCAGTAGTCCAACTAGAAAGCTATTCAGTATTCCCTTAGTCACACTAATACCGCTAATAGAGGCAAATAGATAGGAATAGTTCTCAAAGGTAATATGCTCCGGTATCCAATGGGGTTTGACTTCTTGAATAGCTTCTTTTGTCGGCTTAAGGGAGGTCGAAAGCATCCATAGTATGGGGGAGAACCATAGTAAGCCTATTATCCATGAAAAGACAGATAATACTGCATTTCCTAATGTCTTTCTCTTAATCATATTTAGTTATCCTCCGCATTTGAGATAGATTTGGTCATTCCCATTAATTGGATCACTGCAAATATTAAAATGACAGCAAAGATATACCAAGAAATAGCCGCAGAACGGCCCAAGGCTTGTCTATTGATTCCAGTGGAAAATAGATAATAAACCATGGTTCTTGTTGAACCCGCCGGACCTCCTTCTGTAAAGAAGTACACCTGATCAAATAGGCCAAAAGCTAATAAAATCTGCCTAATGATATCAAAGAACAGAACATTGCGGATCCAGGGCAACGTTATGTAGACAAAGCGTCTAAAGGCACCAGCACCATCTAATTGTGCGGCTTCATACTGTTCTGAAGGAATGCGTTTCAAGGCCCCTATATAAAGTAGAACACTAAAGCCGACAATCCACCAAATAGTAACGATTACTATGATTATCCATGATCTAGTGCTTGTACCAAACCAGGAAATAGCGTTATCAATAATTCCTAGATGACTGAGGTAGTAATTGGCTAAACCTCCGGGGTGAGAGGCAAATATCCATTTCCATGTTGTTAGTATTCCTACGGAACCGAAGAAAGTGGGAGAGACAATGGCTATAAGAATCCAGAGTTTTCCTTTGATATCCTTCGTTAAAATACTGGCAAATAATAGGCCTGTGACAATAACCAGGGGAGAACTAACGGCGGCAAAGATCACAGTGTTTTTAACCGTTTGCCAGAATCGAGGATCTGAGGCTATCCGACGATAGTTTTCAATTCCTATAAATGCTTTCTTGCCTAATAAACTCCAATTAAAAAAGCTAATTCCACTGTTAATAATTAAGGGAATAAAGATAAAAATCATAAAGAACATTAGATGTGGTAATAGATATAACCAGGGGGATAAATTTTTTTTCATATAGACCTCTCTTTACTGTTAGGCAGGAGGGAGATAATAACCGGATTATCTCCCCATTCTTCTTCCTTACTGCATAGCCCAATAATCATCCAATACATACTGTACGGCCTCAGAGGCCTTTTCCATTGCTTCTTCTGGTGATAACTCTTTTGTGAGTAAGGCTGATTGAAGATACACGGATATTTCATCCTGAACTTCAGAGATATAGGGAAACATTTGAAATGATTTTACATAAGGAACTTGTTGAGCCACTGTCCAAATCAAAGGCAGCTGTTCTTTTAATTCATCGCTTTCTGCAATAGAGATTCTGGAGGGTGTTTGACCAGCTCTGTACCAATCCAGCATATGATCCCACAAGTATTTAACCCATCGCATAGAGGCTTCCCGTTTGATAGGATCTGCATTTCCATCCTTTGTTAAAGCAATAATATGGGAACCTCCAAAGACGGATTGAGTTGATCCCAGTTGAGGTGCTGCTGCATATCCAAAGTCTGATCCGAATAGTTCATACCAGGCATTTATTGTCCATACCCCTGTTATCAGTACAGAAGAATCTCCCGATTCAAAGGCAGGACCTGCATCTACTACAGTATCTGGTATGATTCCTTCCTCCTGCAATTGCATAAGGAACTTGATGACTTCTACTCCTTTTTCTTTAAAAGCAGGACTCTTAAAGTCTTCACTTAGAAAATCTCCTCCAAATTGCCATAACAGATGGGCCCATATCCAACCCCAGGTTAAATCTTCGTAATAGGGAGTTACTCCTTTGGGGGTTATCCTCTTTAAAGCCTTCATATCTGCTACAAATTCTTCTCTATTTATGGGAGGATTGTCTGGATCAAGTCCCGCCTCAAGGAAGTTGGCTCTGTTGTAGGCCATATAAAAAATCCATACATCTAAAGGTATACCAAGGATACTGTTTTCCCTTTCAAGACCTGATAATAGGTTAGGGTAGATATCATTAGTATCAATACCATGATTCATCAAATCTTCTATTGGAATTTCTTCAAATTGATCAAAATATAGTGGCATATCAAATTTTCTTATTAGAACAACCTCTGGAGCTGAGCCGCTTGATACTCCTGTTGAAAGCTTTTGCTTGTATTCTGTAGATTGTTCTACAACGAAATGGGATACTTTTATATCCGGATTTGCTTCATTAAACCCTTGGATAATCTTATCCATATAAGATCCATCTGCACCTGATAGTGGTGTTAGAAAGGTAATATCTGTAACTTTCTTACCAGATTCATTTTCATTACCATTCTTTTGACATCCCGCAAATAGAATCATTACTCCTATGAGTAAAATCCTTAAAAGATTACAAATTGAACTCTTTATCATACATACTCTCCTTACAAGAACACTTTATGATGAGTTTTTTTTGTGGTCAACAGAAATCTAAACTAATATAGATATATCTAAATATAATCCCTATTTAATTACATAAAAGTCTTGTTCTAAAATTATATATGTACTAATTTATTAATATCTAAACTATAACTAGCAGAAATATAGGTGATAACTTTGATACATTTGAAAGATATTCGTGATGGCTCCATCATTTTTAAAGCATTAGGTTCTGATGTCAGACTGGAAATCCTGTCATTAATAGCAGAACACGGTCAGTTGAAAATAAATGATATAGCCACTCATTTGAATTTAACCAAGGGCGCCTTAACGAGTCATATTAAGCTACTCCAGGAGGCTAACCTCATTAATATTACAATGGCTACTGGCAAGAAAGGAACACAAAAGCTTTGTAGTCTCACTCATGAAACCTTAGTAGCTGATTTCAAACATTCTATAAAAAAAGATTCTGTTTATGAACTTGAACTTGATGTGGGGCATTATTTTAACTTTGATGTAACACCAACCTGTGGAATTGCCACAGTTGACCACGTTATTGGTTGTTTTGATGATAACAGATTTTTTACCCATCCTGATCGAATCAATGCAGGTATTTTATGGCTTGCTCAGGGATATGTAGAGTATCGGATCCCGAATTTTTTAAAACCAAAACAAGTCATTGAAGAATTGGAAATAAGTTTTGAATTAAGCTCAGAAGCTCCGGGTGTTAATGAGAACTATCCTTCAGATATTCATTTTCACATCAATGATGTCCTCCTTGGATTTTGGACCAGTCCCGGTGATTTTGGTGAACCTCGGGGCTTATTAACACCAAGTTGGTGGTATCAGGATCTCAATCAATTCGGGTTATTGAAAAGGTTAATCATTAATGATTCTGGTACATTTATTGATGGTTTAAAGATCTCAGATATTGATATCAGCCAAATAAATACAAATCATACAGCAGATATTTCATTAAAAATCGGTGTTCCTAATGAAGCGGTTAACTGTGGTGGATTAACATTATTTGGAAAAGGCTTTGGTAATTACAATCAGGGCATCCGAGTTCAAATCAAATGGAAGGAAATATAAGATGTTTACGATAAATGATTTAGTCATCGAAGGATTATCAAATCCATTTATCCCATTTCGTGCTGATCCCTGGATATATAAGCATAAAGATGGGTATTACTATTTTACAGGGACAGTCCCTGACTATGACTTAATTGAACTCAGAAGAAGTAAAACTCTGGCTGAGTTAGAACAGGCTCGTCCTGTCAATATCTGGCATAAGCATCCTACTGGAATGATGGGATCTCATATCTGGGCTCCGGAAATCCATTACCTGGATAATAAGTGGTATATCTATTTTGCTGCTGGTGATTCTAAAGATACATGGAACATTCATAAATATGTGTTAGAGAATAGTTCTGACAATCCTCTACAGGGAGAGTGGATAGAAAAAGGGAGAATTGATACAGGACAAACTCATTTTACCTTAGATGCCACTGTGTTTGAATGTAATAATAAAAGATATCTTGTTTGGGCTCAGAAACCTGATTCCACTCCAGATATTAGTAACCTTTATATTGCTGAAATGGAAAGCCCCTGGTGTATAAAAGGGGAACCCTTATTACTTAGTCAACCAGAGTTCTCATGGGAACAACATTTGCATGAAGTGAATGAAGGTCCTGCTGTTTTAATAAGAAATGGTAAAGTTTTCTTAACCTATTCTGCTAGCGGAACAGATCATCATTATTGTATGGGGATGCTCATTGCTAGTGTGACAGATGATTTACTTAATGTTGATTCATGGAAAAAGAGTTCGGATCCTGTCTTTAAGAGTTCAGAGGATAACCATATCTATGGTCCTGGACATAATAGTTTTACAAAGTCTGAAGATGATAGTGAGGATTATCTTGTCTACCATGCTCGTAATTATAAGAACACAGCCGGTGACCCTTTAGACGATCCTAATCGACATACAAGAATACAAAAAATACTCTGGGACGAGAAAGGATATCCCATTTTGGGGAAACCTATACCTGAGTCAAGATAAATTAAGGAGTGGTAAATTGAAAAACAAGGTAATAATTAATCTAGATGCACCTGGATCAACAATAAGCAGGCACATCTATGGTCATTTTGCTGAACATCTAGGTCGATGTATCTATGATGGTTTCTATGTTGGTCCAGATAGTCCTATTCCCAATAAAAATGGTATTCGTCTTGATATCGTGGAAGCTTTTAAAAAGCTGGGTATCCCTAATCTACGATGGCCCGGTGGATGCTTTGCTGATGAATATCACTGGGAAGATGGGATAGGCCCCAAAGAGACCCGTCCAGAAATGATTAACACCCATTGGGGTGGTGTCGTGGAAAACAACCATTTTGGTACGCATGAGTTTATGGAGCTCTGTGATCTACTAGGTACGGAACCATATATAACAGGCAATGTAGGTTCCGGCAGCGTTAGAGAGATGTCTCAATGGGTTGAATACATGACATTTGATGGTAAAAGTCCCATGTCAGAATTACGAAAGAAAAATGGGCGTGAACAACCATGGAAGATTAAATATTGGGGAGTCGGTAACGAAAACTGGGGATGCGGAGGAGGAATGAAGGCTGACTTCTATGCTGACCAGGCTAGAAGATATTCCACCTATTGTAGAAATTATGGGGATAATGAGTTGTATAAAATCATCTGTGGCCCTAATAGCGATGATTATCATTGGATGGAAGTGATGATGCAAAAGTTAGTTGCTTGTCCTTCTGGATTACCTGAAGACAGATTTTGCAAGGGAATATCATTACATTATTACACTATCAATGGTGATTGGGATAATAAAGGTCATGCCCTAGACTCGGATATCGGCTTATGGAAAGAACTCATGTTAAATAGCTGGAAATCCAATACACTGCTGGAGCGTCATAAAACAATAATGGATCATTACGATCCCCACAAAAAGATAGGTCTAATTTTCGATGAATGGGGTATCTGGCATAAAGTGGAAAAGGACACGAATCCAGGATTTCTTTATCAGCAGAATACAATTCGGGATGCACTAAGCGCTAGTCTTCATTTTGATATATTTCATAAACATAGCGATAGATTACACATGGCTAATTTAGCCCAGGCAGTGAATGTCTTACAGGCTCCTCTATTAACAAAGGATGACCAATTAGTATTAACTCCCACTTATCATGTAATGGAAATGAATAAGAATCACATGGATGCTACCAATTTGCCTATATTCTATGATGAGACGGAACATCAGGATTCTTATAAGGACCAAAAGTACTCAGACTTCTCCCTATCAGCATCCAGGAAGAAGGATCAGTATTTGGTTTCAATGACCAACCTTAATCCAGAAAAGAATAAGGATATAACTCTGGATCTACGGGGGGATCAGGTTAGGAATATATCTGGCAGGATATTGCATGGTGAAAAACTAAATAGTCATAATAGTTTTGAATCCCCATCTGTAGTAACTCCTCAGGAGTTTTCTGATTACAGTAGAGAAGGTTCTCTTCTGAATATAAAACTTCCAGCCCGATCCTTTATTACCTTGAGTATAAACGAATAAAAGACTCTGTTCTTATGGGCTGTTACAAAATATTTATGTAACAGCCCTTCTATGATTTAATAGGTACTGATGGTCCACAACTGATTCGTTGAACCATTAAAAGAACTTTGAATAAGTTGAGTTCCATTTTCTATGGAGTAATCAGGAACCGTAACATATAGAGAGCTATTTTTGTTTATGAGACCATAGGTCCCATCTCCTTGATCCTTTAATTGCCATTTCTGATTGTTACCACCATTAGAACTGTATTGTATCAAGCCTTTCCCTTCCATCGTTGATGAGGATGGAACATCCATCACTTTTCGGCTGTTAACATTCTCTAGATAAAAATAACCACCATTATCATAGACCAATTCCCAATGCTGATTTCCTAAGTCGTTATTATCGTATTGAGTGATAATTCCACTATCAGATGTTGATGCATTAAAGACTTCCATTACCTTTGAACTATTTACATTTGTAAAGGCTAGGGGATTATAGTCTCCTTCAACCTTTCCTGCACTGGTATTGATAACCAAATTATTACACCATTCAAGTGACATAGTGGTGGAAGTAGGAAATTCTAATGGTAACCAAACATAAGAAGATGTTAAATAGGGACCACTCCATGCACCAGCCCATCGGTCACCTGCATATATATATTCCGTTCCCTCAGTCCCTGCTACGGGAATAACATAGGTGGGTTGAGAATGGTATGTCGTAGAATCCCCAATATTTTTCATGGAGGACCAACCTGATGACAGGGATGTTGATACCGCGTACTTAGCCCGGTTTGGAGACCATCCTGTGCATCCTGAAGTTAACAAAAAGTAAGTGCCTTCGCGCTTGAAAAGTACAGGTGCCTCCCTCTGCTGTCCTTCAAATAACTTAGTTACTAAATAATCTATCTCCAAATAATCATCTGTTAGTTTATATAAGTGTAAATCCATGTTTTCATTGGAGGAGGAAATAAAATATCCAGTACCATCATCATCTACAAAAAGATTACAATCTCTGGACATGTATCCTGGTTT
This sequence comes from Spirochaeta cellobiosiphila DSM 17781, assembly GCF_000426705.1. Classification (NCBI taxonomy): domain Bacteria; kingdom Pseudomonadati; phylum Spirochaetota; class Spirochaetia; order Spirochaetales; family Spirochaetaceae; genus Spirochaeta; species Spirochaeta cellobiosiphila. Next base: position 456,786 of record NZ_KE384554.1, on the reverse strand, counting down.
TCCATTATCCATCACATCAGTATCATCATAAGGTCTAAAGCTTCCATGATAGGTATAGGGACCTTCTACATTACTTGCACTAGCCACTGCTGTCCTCGCTTCTCCATAATGTTCTCCATTTTCCCAATGCATCCACATTACGAAGGTATCTGTACTAGCATTATATATAACTTTAGGTCTCTCAATATTCGTTCCTGTCAACTCTTCTTCCCCTCCAGAATTGAGAGCGGCGCCTCTATATTCCCAATTCATCAAATCCGTTGAACGATAACAGGATACTTCCTTGAAGGAATAATCACTATTACGATTTTCACCAAACCAATAATAGTAATTATCTACCTTTATAAATCCACCTCCGTGAGCATGAATAGGGGCTCCTTCTTCATCAGCCCATTGAAGGCCATTAATGATTCTTGATTTTGATCCACTAGTTTCAGATCTGGACTGGTCCACTTGCATCTCATTATTGAATAGATAATTACCATCACAAGCCAATATTAAGAAACTGACAAGTATGACAGAATAGAATCGTACAATGCTCATAGCATCTCCTTATTTTGAATAGAAATAAAAAGTCATGGCCATTGACTTGTCTTATTATCCCTCTATAGTGAAAAAGTTGAGAACTGTAATATTCTGATTTTTAGGTAATATTCTATGATACGGCTCTAAAATAGGCTTTGTCCTATTTTATTTCTCCCAATGGAATTGAATGAGAAAGGGATCTTCCTTTTCTGCTGTTTTCTTCTCATAATCGATAACCCAATATATTTCTTTGGAATCATTATGGCTTACATGTTCCTCTGAATGAACATGAATTTGTATGTTAGACAGCTCGGGAGATAATACTTCTAATAGTAAATTACCCCCGGATGTGGGAATGGTTACTACTTTCTCGTTCTGTATTGGTTGGAAAGGAGTGATAAATCTTTCCGTATAGTTATGACAATTAAGGTAAACGTCTTTGAGTGTCAGGACACTTTTATTGTAATCAAAATTAAAATATCGGGTGATAGATTTACCAGGAATTAGTTCATAAGCTTTGCTTAGATCCATCTTCAAGCTGATAGAACTTTCAGTGATATCATCTTCTAACCAAAGGCTCTTTATGTTAGGCCCCGAGCTTTGTTGTTTTCCTTCTATGATGGGTACATTATGACCTAAGGAGGACTTACAAAAGATGTCATATTGTCCTGTTCCAAAGTATTTTTTACTATATTTTCCTTGACCTATATCACATATCAATTGCCTGTTGTTGTCATTAATAATAAAGGAACCAATATCGTTGTGATTGTGAGGTTCATCATTATTCCCCCCTTTTGCTGCGAAGCCAAGGCCTGTATTGTCTTTTGTAATGGGGTAGATTACCCATTGTTGTTTTTGAGATATTAATCCATTTCCTTTTAAGTTTGAGGATGCAACATTGATATTATCCTTGTATTCTTTATACCATTTGAAATCTCGATAGGCCATTAGCCAACGGCCGTATGGATCTTCCTCAAGAAAAGCCATATCCTTAGGTGGCATGGATAATTGAGGATAACGATTCTTTAAATAATAAGTTAATCCAATACGGTAATGTTCATTAGGCAAAGAATCAGAAAAACTAAGTGTGACTTGGTCACCAATAAAACAGTATTCTTGAAACTTTGCAATCTTGAGGCATATCTCTTTAGATAATAAATCTAATTTAAATATAGGATTCTTCTTTAATTCCTCTGCAAAGGCAACAAAAAAGTAATATCCATATGACCAATAATAATAACCTTCAAGACTAATTCCATCAGGCATAAAACTATTCAGGTAAATATTCAGATTGGTTAAAATTCTATTTAGGGTTTTCTTAAGTAGATCTGGATCTTCAATAGAATACAAACTGATCAATCCTATAGAGGAAGAACAAACAGCATTCCAGTTATTAGGTAAAGATTCCCATTTCCATGAGGGCCTACTCTGATCTAGATAGACATGGAGAACACGCCTGTTTACTTCATTTTCAATTCTTTGCTGGAGAAATATGGGTAGTGTATTATGAAATAGTCTCTTGATCTCCAGTAAAGCTAAAGCGGTTTCACAATTAAAGAGATCAAGTAATTTGTCATGCTCGAAATCAGTTTGAGTCCCTCCTGAAGGTAGATGGGCAGGAAGAGCCCAGGTATATTCATTGCAAATATCCCATATGACATTCTCCAAGCTTTTTTCATAATCTTTTTTTTCTCGGGAATATAGTAGTAACAGGGCTAGCCCTGTTAATCTTCGTCTTTGGGCAAAATATTTTTTCTCATATTGGGCTCTATCCCCTGTCTCCTGATAAAGGATATAGTCCTGGTAACTTATATGACTTGACTGTTGATAGAACCCTTGTTTATCCAGTTCTTGATAGGGACTGAGTATAGAAGTACATAAATTCTGCATTACTGATATCCTTTATTTTTACAATAGTTGATCCATTGTTTTTTGTAATCCTCATGAATTTTGTCTAATCCTGCTTCTTTGGCTCTCTTTAAAAAATCACTTACTGATTGATCAACATCCTCTACAAAACCCGCCTCAATTGGGACGAGATATTGAGAAACTATTTGATAAAGAGCTGATCGTTCTGCTTCATAAGGAGAATAATCCTCTACAAATCCTGAGAATATATCTGGTTGTGCATAAGTGTCAAATTCTTTAAATAGCTTTAGTACTGTGTTATAACTTCTATCAAATAGCATTGATTGTGGATTTCTCCAAGCCCAGCTATTCATTGATTCACGGGTAAATCCATTAGTATCCTTATTGCCAAGCATTACATAATAACCTTCCTTGTCTATGGTGTAATGTTGATCTTGAATACCGTATTGGGTCAGTCTATTCCAGGATGAATTGAGTAAGAGTTCCTGATAAAACATAAGGGCTCTATCAGGATGTTTTGAGCTCTGAGGAATGGCCATGCCATTATGTATGGGACTTACTGGTTTTACCAGTTTATTATTTTGACTATAGGGATGATAACCAACTTTGATGCTTGAGTCTTCCCTTTTGAATAGAGTTGATATATTACTGAATTTCATTGGATTCTGACCATAAAGTATGGCCACACTATGTTGATTGAGAAAGGCTTCCTGTAAAGGGTTTTTATTAGATAGGGAACTCTTGGTCCAAAATCCTTTATCAGCCCATCTTTTAAACATTTTCATGTCTTCTCTAAATTCTGACGTTTCCCAATAACAATATAATTCATCAGGATTTGCATAATCGGCCACTAAACCATAGGGCATGTTTTTATCCACCCATGAATATTTCATTTCTAGAACACTCATGGCAGAAAAGAAGGGTCCGTAACCTGAGTCTATTACCATGGCTGCTGTAATCGGCTGTTCTGGAAGCTTTTGATGGATAGTGTCCAGATATTGTTCTATTGTCTTAAAATCTTCTGGGATAGGAAGGTTATATTTACTTCGTAAATCTTCTCTAAATAGAAAGCCCTCATTTACATATTCCTCCCAGATCGATGGGATTGTATAAATTTTATTATTAATTGCGACAGTTTTCCAATAATGGCTAGGTATGTATTCTAATAAATCAGAAGCATACATTGGTAAGAGATTATCCAACTCTAAAAAAGCACCATTCATTGCAAATTGACTAAAATATAACCAATCCGATGTAAATATTAAATCTATTGGTTCTCCTGAACTTAGTAGCAGTTGATATCTCTGCATATAATCTGACCATGTTGTGTACTGAAAATGAACAGTACAATTTAGTTTTTGTTGGGCCATTTCATTAAGTGTAGATTCAATTATTGGTAAATCCAGGGGAGGATCACCTACCATCTGAATGGTAAGATTAACCAAATCTAATTCCGAGGGCAGTTCTTTTGTCTCTTCTAATTTTCCATTACAACCAGTACAGATGAGAATCAGTAAAATGATAGACATTCTATACATGTAATTTATTCCTGATTACTGGATTGAATTGATTTTGAAATTGAAGGCGATAGGCACTGGGGGTTGCTCCATGTATTTTTTTAAATACTTTAAAAAAATAAGAGCTGCTGGAAAATCCCGTTTCTTCAGCAATCTCTGTTACTGTTTTTTCACTGTTTTCTAAAAGTTTTCGTGCTTCCTGCATTCTCACTTCAATTATTTTTTCCAATATAGTATAGCCTGTATGGGTTTTATAGACATGACTGATATAGGTAGAGGATTTACCAAGCTTGTCCGCAATGATTTCTATATAAAAATCATTCTGCCTAAAATCAGATAATATTATACTGTCTATCAGCTCTATCAAATCATCACTTTTGGATGCTTTCTTATCCTGAATAACTTTTAGAAGTTCATAAAAGCAATGTCTGAAAATATCAATAATATCAGTTATTGTTTCTTGTTCACTTATATTGGGAATGCTAATAACATGGGAATAATCATTAGTAAGAGCATTATTTTGTTGGATAACTCTGATAGCATCCTGGATAGAGAAGGTTAATTTAGGAATGGTAAGGTTAATGATATCGTCAGGATTATTGTGGGTAGATAAGTTTAATATCTCTTCTAATACACTAATCGCGTTATCTATTTTGCCAGTCATTAAATAATTAATTAATTGTTTTTCCTGTATAAGGGGATATGTATAGTCATGGAAGTTCTCTAAATAGATATCCTCCGTAAATAGTATGCAACCATGTCCATGGAATAGTCTATAAACAAAGGTCTTCAGTGATTCTTTATAAATAATATGTAGTTTATTAGAGTTTTTACATATTGTACTAATGCTATAGGAAGTCCCAAGGTTTAAATGGTTTTTATAAAAGTCGCGCAGAGATAAGAGAATATTACCTAAACTATCTCTTGTTACATCATTTACTTTACTATTAAGAATAAAAGCGATTCCATCTTTACCCATTTCTATTGAATAGGTATGTTGGAATTTACTAAGTTGTTTTTTTCCTTCTAATTGAATAATGTTCTTTATTTGACCTCGTTCCTGAGAACTCACATCTTGAATATATTTATTGTAGTTATCTATCTTCAAGAGAATGACTCTATAGTACCCAGTGCTCACAAATTCCAGCTTCCAGTGATCAAAAAATTCTTGTACATCCTCATCTGTTATTTCTTTTCGATGAAGTAATAGATCTCGGAATAAGACATCTTGAAGCTGTTTTGTGTTTCGATTATGTTCCAGTTGTAATTTATTCAAATTTATCATTATTTGGCTAATTGGTGAGTAGATTCGATGGGATAAAAAATAATCAACAATTAGTCCTATCAGAAGTAAAACACAAGCCATTAGTATGGTGAGGAATCTCATTCGTTTTATACTCAAAAAAATATTACCGGTAGAGGAGAACTTGAGATAGGTCCATCCATACTTGGGGGATTTAGTAGCTGTTATTAAATATTGAGAGTCAAAAACAGCTGTTATGGTAAACGGGGAAGTCGGTGATAGTTTTTTATACCAAGCCAGATCGGAGATCTTTTTGTTAAAAGGGTATAACTGACTACCTTCAACAATCTTATTTTGTGAATCGACAATTAAAACAGCACTATCCTGATCAAAATGAGCATCATACATAAATTGTCTGATCCAATCTGATCTTATATTTACAATGACTGCACTATTTAAGTGTTCTTTGTTAAGTAAGTCATAAACCAAAAAAGTGTAATATTGTTCTTCGATAGAGGATGTATTATGTAAGGTCATCACTCTTGGTATAGGAATATAACTTTGATAGTCTTGGTAATGTTTTAGCATTTCAATGATTTCTTTATCATCAAAGGACTCTAAATCCTGAATAGCATTTCTATAGATATTTCTTTTAGTGATAGAATTAATGTATATCTTTTTGTTAGATCCGTTATATATGTAGACCGAGTCAATAAATGGTATAGATAATCTATAATTGGATAGTTGTTCATCTGCTGCACGTAAAGATTCTGGACTCGGATTTTCATAATGCATGAGTTGACTGACATTAAGATCCCTATAAATCTGATTAGACAGGGTCACTGCTACTTCCAGCATAGAGTTGATCGATTGACTAGTATGAGTCAATCCTTCTATGTCTCTTTGAACTATCTGATCAAGAGTTACTTTTTCAAAGTTTTTATATAGAATCGTTGAGGTTGATAGTAAGGTTACAGCGAGAATAAGGGCTGTGTATACTAGTATTTTGACAAATAACTTCTTTCTATTATCTGACAATTCTTGTTGCATTAATAACATGATACACTGGCCCCTATCATCGGTCAAAGTTTTTATTGGATATTCATTTCATCGCAATAGGCATACCACTGGTTTAAATATTCAGACTGGATCTCTTCCATTCCGGCTGCTTTTGCTTCAACCATAAACTTATTTAGTCCAGCTTCGACATCCTCTACTAAACCAGCCTGTAAGGGAGCAAGATATTCTGCTATCACTTGTTCTAATGCCGTTTTCTGTGACTGATAAGGGGTATAGTCTTCGGCAAATCCATTATAAAGGTCAGGAGTGGAAAACTTATCAAATTCAGTAAAAATCGATTTTACTAGATCAAAACTAGGATCGAAGAGCATGTATTCTGGATTTCGCCAGGCCCAGGAATTCATAGACTCCCTTTTAAAGCCTGATGTTTCAGCGTTCCCTAGCATTTTGTAGTATCCATTATCATTGGTATAATGAACGCCCTCAATACCATAGTTTGTTAATCGATTATACTTTTTATCCATGACTAATTTTTCAAATAGGGCGACAGCTCTTCCTGGGTACTTACTGCTCACGGGAACGGCAAAACCATTGTGTGTAGGATGAACAGGATGTACGATTCTAGTGGCATAACTAAAGGGATAATATCCAACTTCCCAATCAGGATGATTCTTACCCATCACAATGACATCCTGACTATACTTAACTGGATTTATTCCTGATATTTTGGCGCCTAATTTTCCAGCTTGAAAAGCAGCTACGGGATCTTCTGTTGAGGATAAAATGCTTCTTGACCAATAACCATTATCAGCCCATTTCTTCCATCGTTTGAGGTCATTTAGATGTTCTTCTGATCCCCAATATTGATACATGACTCTGGGATTAGCATTATCTGACACAAGTCCATAATTATCCATGCTACGATCAGACCAGGGATGAAGCAATTCTGCTGTAATAGGATAGACCATTAAGAAGCCTTTGGGGCCTGTTCCTCCTTCTCCCAGAGGCATCATGGATGGCTCGTTTTCCGCTATGGCTTCTAGGTACATTTCAATAGTTTCGATTGAGTTTATTTCAGGAAGCTTATATTTTTTCCTCAAATCTTCACGATACTCAAAGCCATCATAGACATATTCTTTCCAGGTATTTGGCATTGTATAGATATGACCTGCCACTTTGACCGCATTCCAATAGTTTTCAGGTATAAACGTATTTAACTCAGGAGCCGCAATAGGGACGATATTTTCCAATTCCAAAAAGGCTCCACTACGGGCATATCTCTGGTAATCTGTCCATTCTGACGTAAATATCAAATCAATTTGCTGTCCAGAGGTTAGTAGTAATTTGTATTTTTGAGACCAGTCCGTCCAAGTTGTATAATTAAACTTAACTGTACAATTTAAGTCTTCCAAGGCGAGCTTATTGACTTCTTCTTCTATTAATTTTAGGTCTCCGGGGGCATTACCTAACATCCAGAATTGCAGTTCTACTTTCTTGGATAAGTCCAACTTTCCATTCTCTACATCACTGTGCTGTCCCCCACTGAAGACCCAGCTCACCATTATTGCAAATAATAGTGAAAACAAGAAAATCCTTTTCATATTCTACTCCTTTTTTATGTTTTCTGATTTCTCAGAATTAACCTTTAACCGCTCCTATAGTTAATCCTTTGACAAAATAACGTTGTACAAAGGGATATAGCAGTACAATTGGTCCTGTACAGATTACTGCCATAGCGAGACGAACTGATTCGGTAGGAACTTCCATACTGACAGAGGCCCCCGTTTGCGATAATTCTCTCATTGCTTGAGTATTGTTCAATGTGTTATATAGGAAAAACTGCAAGGAATATTTTGACGGGGTGGAAATGAACAATGAAGAATGAAACCAGTCATTCCAATAGGCCAGAGCTAAAAATAATCCAATAGTAGCCAGCCCGGGAGTGGCTAATTTGAGAACGATCTGTGTGAAAATAGTAAAATCATTAGCACCATCAATAATCGCGGCTTCAATAATGTCGTGAGGTACGGAAGTTTTAATGAAATTCTTCATTAAGATAATTAAAAATGGATTCATTAGAAGGGGCAGAATAAGAACCAGTCGATTATCTTGTAGCTGATAATATCTTGTGATCATTATGTACCAGGCGATGAGTCCCCCTTGGAATAGGGTTGTAAAATATATGAAAAAGGAAATCCTATTTCTATATTTACAATCGGGACGTTGAAGAACATATCCTGTCATCGCAATAATAAATAATCCTATAGAAGTTCCTACTGTAGTATTAAGTAAGGTGACTCCGTAAGCTTGAAGCACAGGACCGGGGATTTCAAAAATGAATTGATAGGCTTCAAGGGAAAACTTACCGGGTAAAATATTGTATCCGTATTGTAGTATGTAGTCATTATCTGTTAGAGATCCTGAAATGACTAGTAAAAAGGGGAGCAGACATAATAGGGCTGCAATGCCACAAACAATAATAGCTACGATTTGAATAATTAATTCAGATACAGGTTTCTTTATTTTTTTCTGCACAGGGGCACTCCTAAAATAATGCATAATCTTCATTTATATGTTTAATAATGCCATTAACAATCATGATGAGAGCAAAGCCAAAAAGGGATTGGTATAATCCAGCTGCAGAACCAAGACCAATATCAAATGTCTTAGCTACTGAGCGATAAACAAAAGTATCTATGACATCAGTAGTAGAAAATAAGACACCATTATTTCCTATAATATTAAAAAACAAATCAAATTGACCTCTCAGTATTCTACCTATACTAAGTAGTAGCAGGGTGATAAATGTGGGTTTTAAAGAGGGAAGGGTTATATAACGAATTTGTTGAAAAGCATTCGCTCCATCTATATTAGCCGCTTCATAGTATTCTTCTGGAATTCCTGATATAGCGGCTAAATAGATGACAGTTCCATATCCTAACCATTTCCATATATAAGCGGCAATAAGTCCAAATATCCAGAAGAGGGGAGTATTGAAGGCATCAAACCTTTCCATACCCCATTGAATAAGCAGACTATTAACGAGACCTTTTTCATAGTTTAACAAATTGTAGACAAACACTCCTAATATGACATAGGAAACAAAATAAGGTAGAAACATTAAGGATTGTGTTGTCCGTTTGACAAAGCGGTTTGCTATTTTTGATAATAATATAGCTGTTACAATCTGTAATGAATTTCCAAGCAGAATGAAGACAAGATTATAGAGAAAGGTATTACGGGTAATGCGGAATAAAGTACCAGATTCTAATAGGTATTTAAAATTTTCAAATCCAATGAAGGGGCTTCCGAAGATTCCTCCCCTAAAATTATATTTAGTAAATGCTAAATATATTCCAAACATCGGTAAGTAGGAATTAAGAATAAAAAAGAGACAAGCTGGAATAGCCATCAAATACAGCAGACCATGTTTTTTTAATTCATTCGTCTTATTTCTCATGGAACCCCCTCGTGAAGTTGAGTAAGATTACCACCTGTCTGAGAGTTGAAAAGACGAAAGATCGTGCAGCTTGTGTACTATCTTGCTATTTTATTATGTAAATTCCTATTATAACTGTAATTTACATGGTCTTTTTGTTAAATATTCTGTTAATTCAATGATTTTCATTAGTATTAATTAGTACATTAAATAAGTATCTTGTTAACATAAATCTATACCGGGCATATCCCACAAAGAATAAAATCATAAATAGAAAAGTCACGATAGCTAACATACTGTAGTATTTGAAAACAATTAAGGAAGCGATAGTAATGACTAGCATTGCTATACTTAGGTTCCCCATTAATTCCATAAGATATACATATCTACTATGTGAAACACTATTAAGGATAGCTTTATCATAAACCAAATCAGGAATAGACTTATGTGGGATCTCTTCCTCAGGTAGTTGTAGTGTTTTTATTAACTTTTCTTTATTAAGAGAATCAATATCCCTAATATTAAGCAAGGCTTTTGTAAATTTGCTCATAGAACTATTGGTACTGGAAAATATTTTTTTATCATCACCAAAGACTAAAACAGATAGCTGGCCATTTATTTGATTTTGAATAACTGCTAATGATTGTCCCAGTACATAAGAGGATAATAGAAGCACCATCCACTCATAAGAGCGTGTCCATACCAAGTATTGAAGAGGATCATAAATCTCTAGAAAGAAGTAGGATAATATAAAACCAGGTATTCCATAACTTAATATTCGTGTCACAAATGTATCTATTTCATTAAATCTCATAGCCTATGATTGTCTCCTTTAGATCATATAAAGTCAATATTATCCCTCTTCAAAGGTGGAAGCTTGGATACAGGATCATTTGACCTAATGTCTTATTCTTTTATATATCAAATTTACCAGAAGTCCAGTAGTATTCCCTACTTTGAGACCTCAATTGATGTATGGAAATATCATACCAATGGTTCCCTTTGCCCATTAATTAATAAAACATTTGTTATTTGCCTAAATAGACATAGACTTCTAATCCATGAGAATAGGATTCAGTTTGCTAGTATTATGGTTTAGTCTGCCAATATGTTATGCCTATAACACCCAGCTTCCCCCTGAAATTGAAAGCTATTATAAATCATTTAACTTTATCGTTTTATGGAGTACAGAAGAGGAAAGGTTTTATTTATCTCAGTTAGTGGATGATGATGGCGCTTCAACTCTTGTTCCTTTTCTTTCCAAACGCTATCAGGCTCTGATCAAAGCCCATCACATTATACAATCATCCATGTGTACAAAGTCTTCCCATACTTTTAGTGAAGGCTCTCATGAGATAATAAGTAAGAAGATTTTAATACTGACTTCTTCCCTCATATCACTTAAAATTGAAATGGGTATAGTTCATTCTGATATCATTCAGACTAATATTTCTCAATTCAGTATGCTTCCCTATATATCCGAACCTCATATCCAAAGAAAGGTAGGAGAACAAAATAATCTTATCCATGAATGGAAATTGATTAATGGACATTGGATTCTAAACATTTCCTGAATACAAGAGTTGTAATTTAAGACGGGCTTTTTTGTGACTACTTAGTAATCTTCTTAAGCAGAAGTAAAAGGCTGGAATAAGAAATAAATCTGCTAGTAACCAAGCCATAGGAGAAGCTATACACACAGCTGAGAACCCAAATATGGGCACAATATATAAACCCATGACAGCTCTTGCTATCATTTCGAATACTCCAGAGAATATGGAAAAAGTTCCAAACCCCATTCCCTGTATCATGAATCTAACGATATTAACTATCGCAAGTAGACAGAAGAAGGCACTCTGGAAGATAAGGAAGATATAGATTTCATTTAGAATAGTTATTTGAGAGGAATCAACAAATAGAGTTCCCAGATGTTTTCCAAACAAGATCATAAATACAAAAGCACCAATCGAATATACAAAACCAATTTGTAGACTTTCTCGTAAACCTTTCTTTAAGCGTTTCCATTTTTTGGCCCCTACATTTTGTCCGGCAAAGGTTGCCATCGTTGTCCCTAGTGCGTCAAAAGGGGCACAGAAAAAGATATTTATCTTACTGGCCGCTGTGACTGCTGCAACAATCTCCGAACCTAACGTGTTAATGGAAACCTGAAGAAGAACAGAGCCTATCGCTGTCACAGAGTACTGAAGCCCCATGGGTAGACCTGAATTAGTTAAATTTAATAATAAAGATTTGTCGAGTTGTCTATCTCGGTGTTCCGGTATAAGGATGGGGAATTTCTTTAGCATATATACTAAACAAGCTATTCCTGATATTCCCTGAGATACGATAGTGGCTATTGCCGCACCGGCAACACCCCATTGGAAGACAAGAATCAACAGGAGATCCAGAAAAATATTAATTATGGAAGCAACAACTAAAAACACGAGGGGAGTCTTGTTATCTCCTACAGCTCTCAATATGGAAGCTACAAGATTGAACAAAAGGATGAAAGGAATACCCATAAAAATAATACTGATATACTTGGATGCTTGATCGATAATATCATATGGTGTGAGCATGATTATTAATAATTGTTTACAGAATATAACTGTAATGATTGTGAATACAACAGCCACTGATGCCATAAGAATGACAGAGTTATAGATGTATTGACGCATTTTACTATAGTCGCCTGCACCAAAACATTGAGCCACAGGAATAGAGACTCCTGTACTAATTCCTACGCAGAACCCAATAATTAAAAAATTAACTGATCCTGTTGAGCCTACTGCTGCCAGTGCTCCTACACCAATTCCTTTTCCTACAATAATAGTATCAACCAAATTATAAAATTGCTGAAAAAGGTATCCCAATAATACGGGTAAAGCAAAATTGAGTATTAAGTTAAAAGTTTTTCCTTTTGTCAGATCTTTAGTCATTATCTCCCCGATTAAAACCAGCAGACTCTAATGGTTTTTGTCAAAATAAGGAATACTTTTATTCACAATTTTAGATAAATAAATTTGTAACGAATAAGCCCCTGATTCTTGATTGATCAGGGGACAGGGCAACATAAATATTAGTTAAAACAGGGTAAAACATCTTTTGTAAAATAAGGTTCTTCATTGGACCAAAAGATGTAATTAACTCCTAAAAAATCTCTGGCAAAAGCTTCAAGCATAGGAACGATGTTTTTATGAGTATTGATTATTTCCTTTGTTACTGAGTAAGTGCCTGTTTCTCCAAGATAATTACCATCTTGAACAGCTATCGAGAGAGGTACAGAATATTCATGTTCATGCATCATAGTAATGACATGATTCTGTTGTCCTTTTCTTGTTGGCATCAAATCGGGAGCTCCTAACCCTATACCATGAGCTTCTCCAAAGGCATATATTGAACGTAGATAACCTTCATCTTCCCAAGGTAGCCATTCTCCCGGCATAAAATTTGCATATTGAATGGTTGTGGATAGGGGAAAGGCTCTCTTGAGGGCAAGCATATTGGCTTTTATGGCCTCTACATAGGCTGTTGTTGAAAAGCTTGGATCCGATTCTTGTGATACACCAATACTGGTTTCTTGTAAATTAACCCCTTCTATGCGACCATCTAATGCTTTTCCCAAGGCTAAAAGAAGCTTGGCAAAACGTTGCCTAACTTTAGGATTCCAGCGTTTAGCTACCCAGCCTTCTTGTAGACCATTATCGTCATATTGACCTGTTATTCCATTATCATATTTTTTATTCAATAGATAATTAGGAATCGCCTTATAGCGGTTATAAAAAGTCGTATCTTGTATTTGAATGAAAAGCTTTTTTCCATATCCTTCCAGGTAAGCAAGATCCTCTTCAATGGGGGAAAAATCATAGATATCTTTTTCAGGTTCCAGTTCTTTCCAGGTATACATAATTTGAGCCCCTGCAAATCTAGGATTCTTAAGAAAAGGATGATTTCTTAGTATCTTTCTATCTCTGGCGAAATAGACAAAATTCTTTACCTCACTTTGGGGAATCTTATTAGGAACATTTTCATAGGCTTTGTAGGATCTGGCGTATTTTTCACTCGGATTTTCCCATTGCCCATAAGAGGAACAGAGGACAGTAAAAATTGTAAATAGTAAACAAAAATATTTCTTAGTCATTTTAACTCCTTTATTCATGATGAATAAAAAAAGCTTCTAAACAATTGTATCTTTGTTACTATTTTATTACCAAATGATGACATTAGGAGAAGGTGGGGAAATACAGGAGGAAACAAGTCCCTTCTGGCTTATTCTCTTCACAGATAATGGAATAGCCATAGGAATCTATGATTCGCTTGACAATGGCTAGTCCTAGGCCGGAATGTTTATTTTTTATGGTTTCACCAGGTCGATAACTGTAGAAACGATCAAATATTTTGTTCTTATCAGCAACACCAGGACCTTTATCACCTATTTTAAGTATTGTTTTTTCCTTATCCTGTTCATAAGTGATATGAATAGATCCGGGTTGGGGTGAAAAACTGGTGCCATTATCCAGTATATTGGTCATAATAGATATAAAGTCATTTTCTTTCATATTGATAGCTTTTTTGCAGTTACAGGAAAGCTGAATATCATAACTATTATATAGTTTAATGATTTGTAGCAGAATGAGATGAGGATAGATAGTCGATGATATGTGTTTATTCTCCTTCTCAGTTCCAAATAAACTATACTCCCGTATTTCATGTAACAATAATTCCATTCTTCCTGTTTCATTCTGTAGTATTTCAATAAGATGATCCTGATCTGTTATCGAGGTGGTGTGATCTTCCAATAGCTCCAGACTATTCCGGATACTAGCCAAAGGATTCTTCAACTCATGAAGGACATCCTCTGTAAAGGATATAATTTCTTCCCCTTTTTGATGGATAACACGAGATTTTCTTATAAAGGCTCTTGTTAGTTGTCCTAACTCATCTTTCTTTTTAGTTAGTCCCTGTATGTAAGGTTCTGAAGATAGTAGATGTGATTCTTGAATAGCTTTGCTTAAAATATTAAGGGGCTTAATAAGTTGTCTATAGTAAAGACAGGAAGATAAAAAAGCGAGGAGTCCACTAAATATAGTCAGTATAAAGAGTTCTCCTTTGGCTAGAAAATTATTGATTTGAATATCTGATTTATCAACAATCGTAAGGGCCATCAACCCCCTTGTGTGATCCTTCTTAAATGGTATCATTCCATAGAGGTAACGTCCTTTCAGAGTGCCTGTTTGTCTTTTGTTCTTAGTGATGGATTCTTTTAGTTGCTCTATTATCATAAAGGAAGACAGGGTAGGTCTAGAGGGTCCGCTAAAAAATCCTCTGATAAAAGAGGGGACCTTATCTAACTTTGGTTGATAGGTGAAAACATCATTTTTTATCCAATCACTATCTTCTTTTATATCCAGATTGAGTGGGTCAATGATTAATGTTCTTTGATAGGGGGCAATGACAGGGACACTAGCGTACGCTTTATAATAGTTTATTTCCTGTGCAGATAATAATCTTATGTATTGAGCTTGATAATTACTGGAGCGAATCACTGTAAAACCGTAGAGGGGAATGATTATAAGTAAAATATTAAGGGCAATAATGAATACAAACTTACTATTAAGATAGGTTTTCCATGTTTTAGACATATTTATATCCCACACCATATACGGATTCAATGTCATTATATTCGGGATAAACTCTTTCAATTTTTCTACGTATTCTGGTTATATGGGCATCTATATTGCGATCAGAAATAAAGGCATCATTGGGATAGGCGGCATTCATTAGTTGATCACGTGTAAACACAATTCCCTTATTGTCATATAAAGTAGTGAATATCCTGAATTCTGTAACCGTCAGATTGATTACCTTATTTCTATGCCTTAATTCATAGGACAGTTTATTTACTTGAAATGGGGAAGTCTCTTCTATGGGCATTATCCTACTTGATTCCATTAGTAGGGATCTTCGTAAACATACTTCTATTCTTACCAACAGTTCTTTTAGAGAAAAAGGTTTGATGACATAATCATCCCCTCCATTTTGTAAGGCCTCAATCTTGGACACCTCATCATTTCGACTTGATAAAAAGATGATAGGTGTACTTTGATTTTGGGAACGAAAAACTTTGCAAAAATTTATACCATCCATTAAAGGCATCATGATGTCCAGAATGATAAGGTTTGGCTTTTCCCTTGTGATATTAAGTATGGCCTCAGCGCCTGTGGAGTAAGTGACAACCTTATAGCCCTTCTTCTTTAAGGCTATAGTAAGAGTCCCTTGCAAACTTATATCGTCATCTATTATGGCAATTAATGTTTCCATTTCTAAATAGTATATCCGAATTATTGCGAGAATATGACATTCTTATGGCAAAACAAAAAGGAGTATCTAATCAGGAGGCTTAAGGCTTCGTCCAATGTCCTGTTATTGTGATCATGGCGAGAAGTTTAAGGGTATTGCCATAATAGTCTTCATCACTGATGCTTTTTTCATTTATATCCTGCCATAGGTCATCGAGCCATTGCTGATTAGACTCATCGATTGTAGCAGCCACAGCAAACATAGAGACAAATGCCATTGAGTCAAAACCACTTTTTCTTGAGTACTTACCATTCAGGCTATAGGTATCTGCAATATTTTCAGGAAGGCCATCACTAACTCTTTTGATCCATACGTTAAGGGGCATAAGGGCTTGAAAGGCCCTATCATCATCGTAAAGTAAATAATCAAGGGCAATACGCCAGGGATAGCGGGCTGCATTCCATGAATACAAGCCATCATCACTTCCTTCCAGGAACCAGGGATCCGCAGGTTGTGGATTCTCTGGAAGACCCACTATAAAATCCGGAATCAGATAAGTATCGCTACTATAGGAACTGCTAATGCTATCCATGATAGAATAGGTTGTGTCCCTTACAGCATACCAGCTGCTGTCACCTGTAAAATCACCAAAAGCCTTAAAATGGGAAACCATAAAATCTGAAGACCTGGTCGTATAAGCATACTGCCCTTCATCAACACGATTGACCCAGTCTCCAATACGAACAAAGTGATTGTCAGGATCAATATCCAGTTCCTTAATAGCAGAAATGACCTTGAGGGCTTCCTTCTTATAGTTGAATGGCCCCTCACTTCCCCATTTTCTGTCGGCTAAAAGAAGGGCATAGGCTATGTCGAGATCCCCGTCACTAGCACTATTGTATCCTCCCACATCATCACCTGCATCCTGACAATTACTCAATTGATTCCATGCCATAAGCCCTGGATTTGATCTTGCAGGATGGTCATGAAAGTAAGACACCATACCATCAAATATTTTCTGACTTTCAGGGTCAAAATCGGCCATCATGACAGAAATAAGCATACCGTAGCCATGGGCTTCTGAAATAGTTAAAGTTTCAGGAGCTGTTCCCCCTTCCACTTTGTTACCATCAGCAGAGACGTCAACAAGGTAGCGATTAGGTCCACATCCTTGTTTTAAGTAAAAAGATTTCCACTCTCTATAAAAGTTGAGGAGTTGAGCATCAAGCTTGGATTGTTCAAGGGATGGCTTAATAATAGAAGTAGGAACGAAAGGGCCGGAAATGGCCTCTGCTATCCTATCCTGGGGGATACTACCGGCACAGGCCATAAAGAAGGAAGAAAACAGGCAAATGATAAAAACTCTCTTAATACTATTCATGATATTTCACTATTATCCTTTATTCAAAAAGCTCATGGACTCTTTCTTCTATCTCCTGAGCTACAGATTTAACATAGGCATTCATTTCAGCACTATCTCTTATGGCCAGCATTCTATCATGGATTTCCTCTACTTTTGCCTGATCTAGAGCGGCGATGTATTTCCTGACCTTAATCAGATTGTCAGGAGAGACACTAATGGAAGAAATCTTAAGAGCTAGATAAAAGGGCAACATAGCTGGATCTGAAGCAGAATCCCCGCACACACTTATTTCCACGTCATACGTGGATAAGCGCTTAATCAAAGAATCGAGGGTTATTAAAACAGCGGGATGATGGATACAGTATAGGTCAATCAAATTGCCATTCGTTCTGTCTGCTCCTAATAGGTACATAACCAAATCATTGGTACCAATTGAGAAGAAATCTAATTCTTCAGCTAATCTTTCTGCTATAATGACAGCAGAAGGTAATTCAATCATAGCCCCTAATTTAGGGTTTCTGTTACAGTCGTATCCTTCCTGAACAAGACAATCAATAGCTTTCTTAATATGTTCCTTGGCTGAATGTATCTCTTCTACTCCGGATACCATAGGGAACATGATTCTAAGATCCCTTTCATAACCAGCACGTAACATCGCTCTAAGTTGATCTTGAAACATTTCTGGGTTGGATAAAGAAAAACGTATTCCCCTTACCCCTAAGAAAGGGTTCGCTTCATTTTGCTTGTTCCAGGATAATTCTTTATCTCCCCCAATATCAGCCGTTCTAAAATAGAGAGGTGCTTCTGGAAAAGTATCAGCAATACGGCTATAGATGGCATATTGGTCTTCCTCTCCCAGATAATCACTACGGATAATGTAGGGGAATTCACTTCGATAAAGACCTATTCCTTCTGCACATAAGGTTTTAGCTCTTTGCGCATCATGATAGAGATTGACATTAGCCCTGATCGCTGGAATAACATCTAATAAATGTTGTTCCAATCTTAAATGAACAGCTGATAATACAGAAACATCATCAATCTCCTGTTTTCGCTGCTTCTCATAGATTCTTAATTGTTGAATATGCTCAGGTTGGGGGTTGAACAGAATTTGACTGTTATAAGGGTCTAATGCCAATCTTGTCTTATCAGGTATTTTTAATAGACTGCTATCCAAAGTCAGCATTGTTGGGATTTCAAGTGACCTGGCTAGAATGGATAAGTGAGAGGTCATTCCTGAATCAATTAAGATAATGGCCCCCACATTTTGAGCTGCTAATGCTACCAGTTCAGAAGGGAACATCTCTTCGGCCAGGATGACTTTGTCCGAATACCTTAGCTCCGATACTGTTGAGTCTCCCCGCAAGTTACGAATCAGGCGGGCGCCTAAATCCTTTATATCCTGGGCTTTCTCCCTAATTCCCTTGTCTTCCAGGGATTGAAAGACCGACTCCAGCTCCTGCACTACATCACGAATGGCTTCTATAATGGGTTTTCCCTTTTCTGACTTTTCCTTAATTCTTCCATAAAACTGGGCATCAGATAGCATAAGAAGGTGGGCATCAAAGATAGCTGCAACAGCATTATCTAATTTTTCTGAAGCTTCCTGTTTTATTTGAATAAGTTGGGATTTTGTCGCTTTATAGGCTTCTTCCAGGTCTTCAACCTTTAGCTCTTTGTCTCCTTCCATATCTATATCCAGATTTGATTCCCACAGGATTGAATCCCCTTCAAAAAATCCACTGGATACTGTCTCGGCAAAGATTGGCGATTCAGGAATAGAGGAGGAGCTATCTTCGTCCATTTCGGGTAGGGGAGGTGGAAGTTCTAATTCCGCATTTGTATCATCAAAAAAATCTCTATAGGGATAGGGGCGACGTTGCTTGCCATAGAAACGTAAGCCTCTCCTATCCATATCTCTGGAGAAGGGGTCCCATCCCTTTTGATCAGGAAACCTCCCTCTCATTTGTAGTAAAAGGCCATTCTCAAAAATAAGGGATATTCTATGGGCAATACTATGAAAGGCTATGACCTTTCTTATATCGTTAAAGTCCGGTTCATTAGGAGCGTTAGTGTCAAATGATCCCAGGATAGCTCCAATTTTATTTCGTCCACGTTTTAGAACAGTCCCAACTTCGCCTTTATACGTTTTTTCTTTGCCTAACCAAAAGTTGTATATATGATCTTTTCGTTCTTTATTCTCAAAAGACTCGGGCCAAACGGTATAAATATCCTGAACATGGGAATGTAAATAAATGGTTATGGAATTAGCATTGAGGAACTTGGTCAGTATCTCTGCTACCTTTTTGGCTCTTTGTTCAAAAGGAACGGAAGGATTAATAGTAGCGGCCATTTCTTCGATAGCTTTAATTAGCTTAAGTACTTGCTGGTTGGGCTTTATCATTGTTCAAATATAGTCTAGGGGAGTATATTGAATCAAGTTTTTCCCGTTTCTTGTTTATTATTGTTTACTAAAGACCACTTTGACTCTACTTATAAAAGCATAATTCTTAAGTTTCTCTAGGCTAAGATATCCAAACCCTTTACCTCATCCATTCTAATCATCCTGTACAATAACTTGAACCCTTCCCACGTCCCCAGATTCTAATCGCACCTTTATTCCATGGGGATGGTAGGATGATTTTGTTAACAGATCCTTTACGATTCCCCTCGTTAGTTTTCCTGATCTCTGGTCTTGTTTTAGTACGATATCAACAAGTATTCCAGGTTTAATGTTGTCTCTATTTTGTCCATTCATACTCTTATGCTATCCTATATTTTGAGAATTGTGTTAATTAGATGCTAAAAAGTTGATCTCCTTTTCTAATCCCGCTAGGTTGAATTATCCAACAACAAAAAGGAATAATAATGAAAACAAAGCCTATTGCTTATGTCCTATTAATGCTTCTCTTACTGCAATCCTGTGCTACCAATAGTGATCATTGGACAAGCAATGATTCTTCTTCCCCTGAGTATTTAACTTCAAAAGCGCCCTATCCCTTCAAAGGAACAGAGTACACGCCGGTCCCCAGAGGGTATGAACCTGTCTTTATTGAATATGTAGGTCGCCATGGATCAAGACATTTATCCAGTGCTAAATATGATATTACTCTTTTAGAGTTATTAAATATTGCCAGTGAAGATAACGAGATTAGTGAAACAGGTAACGAATTGCGTCATGAAATCGCCCAACTTATCAAAATCGAAACAGGTAATTATGGAGAATTAACGAAGCAGGGGCGTTTAGAGCTACAGGGAATCGGATTAAGAATGTATCAGAATTTCCCAGAATTGTTGAAAGCCAAAGGGATGATTCGCACTGAGGCCACCTTCAAAAGCCGTGCCCAAGATAGCCGGGATAATTTTGTTAAAGGATTAAAGGAAGGGGGCAGTCAAATCATTACTGAGAATGTAGTTTATGGGGAAGAGGAAGACCCCTATTTAAGACCCTATGATATAGCACCCCGTTTCATGGAACATGAAGAAGGAGAGGGCTGGGAAGATCTATACAAAGCCTATGAAAAGAATCCTAAAGGCACACAGTATACTCACGAAGTTCTTACACAACTGTTTTCTCAAAGCTTCTACGATCGATTAGAAAGGGGAGAATTCCAGTTAAAAGATGAAAAAGGGCGAGTTAAATTAGACAATCCAGAATCTGCTGCCAGTAACCTGTACAACCTATATATCATATCCGCTAATCTAAGAGCCGAAAGTGATCTTAACTTCAGGAAGTACTTCACTGATGATCAATTGGAATGGTATGAAAGTGTTTTGGCTATCGAAGATTTCTATGCAAAAGGACCCTCTTTAAGTGATTCGGATATACAAATTAATATCATTGCCCCCCTTGTTAAAGACATGATCAATTCTGTTGATAATGATGCTTCATATGCTGGTGTCTTTCGATTTGCTCATGCTGAGACTATTATTCCCTTGGCTGCTTTCTTGGATATCAAAGGTGCTAATATTAGTTGTGATGATCCTAATCAAGTTATGGCATTGTGGGATATTAAGAATATTTCTCCTATGGCCGCCAATATTCAATGGATCATTTATAGCAATGATCAGGATAAGCTTGTGAAAATGACCTACAACGAAGTAGAAATCAATTTCCCTGAACAGATTAAACCAGTCTCTGGATATTATTATTCTTGGGAAGATGTTAAATCATATTATACTCAAAAGATAGAAAAACTAGGCTTTTCTATGACAGGTGAACTAACAGATGATATACAGATATTAAAAGAACAATATTAGATTCGTTTTTCCAACAACCACAGTCCAAGTCCGCTTGGGCTGTGAGTATTGGTCTATTGAAAAATCTTCCCTGTTTTCCCTATTCTTATTCCCTTGCCTTAAAATTTCCTTTATCCTTTCTCTGTTCTTGATCCCAATAGCCATGCATAAGGCTTATGAAGAAGTGGAGAGTTCAATTAATGAAAAATAGCTTAACAAAAACCTTCAAGGATAACAAAATCCTTCCTTTCCTTATGACCGTATTGTTGTTTGGATTGATATCTGGAATGTATACGGGTATTCTGAATAACTATCTTCATGAAGTATTGGGTATTGGAAAAACAGGTAGAGGCTTATTAGAATTCCCTCGTGAGATGCCCGGTCTTCTCATTTTTCTTGTTATGGCCTTATTGTACCGTTTTTCCGAACTAAACCTTGTTAAAATAGCTTTAATCTCCACTTTTATAGGAATGACTGGATTCTTTATTAAGGGAGATATCATGGTTATCGGTATTATCATGGTATGCTTTTGGAGTATAGGGGAACACTTAATGATGCCTGCACGTAAGGCCATTGCTCTGTTCTATGCAAATCCCGGTCAGGAAGGGGCTGCCCTAGGAACTTTGAGAGGATTTCTTAATGGTGGTCAAGCGGCAGGATATTATGTAGGCCCTGTGGTTATGCTTATTCTTACGTCTTTGGGTATTAATGAGGCCTTCTCCCGTTATCGTGTCATCTTTTTTATAGGTATGTTGCTGATTCTTTTAGCTTTCCTCATGACTTCCCTTATTAAAGAAACTCATAAATCCCTTCCTCGAAAACGTTTGTTTATTAGCAGGAAATATAAAAAATACTACTTATTGGAG
This sequence comes from Spirochaeta cellobiosiphila DSM 17781, assembly GCF_000426705.1. Classification (NCBI taxonomy): domain Bacteria; kingdom Pseudomonadati; phylum Spirochaetota; class Spirochaetia; order Spirochaetales; family Spirochaetaceae; genus Spirochaeta; species Spirochaeta cellobiosiphila. The sequence goes on along the minus strand of NZ_KE384554.1, from coordinate 434,405 downwards.
ATCTTTTTCGGTGCACGTAAACAAGTTTTTATTACCTTTGCTCCTTTTGTTTTAATACTACAATATGGAGCAAGTGCCGCTTACATATCCTTGTTGTATGGAATCTGGTCTATTGTGAATATGTTCTTAGCTCCTTTTATTGGCAAAATGCTAGATAAGGTAGGGTATAAGAATGTACTTATCTGGGATTCTCTAGCCCTCATTGTATTGTGTTTTCTCTATGGATTCTCAGGGCATTTATTTAGTAATCAGATGGCCTTGGTGATCACTAGTGTTGTTTTTGTTTTGGATTCTATTTCTTTTGCTATGGGAATGGCCCGTGACTTATACGCTAAGACAAAATCCGAGACAAATGAGGAATTTACAGTAACCCTGTCTACAGGCTTAAGTATGAATCACCTAGTTAGTATCATTATAGCTATTTTAGGGGGCTATCTATGGGAATTTATGGGTGTTGAATATTTGTTTAGTGCTGCGGCTCTTATAGGAGTGGGATCTTTTATTATCTCCATGACCTTGGAAGTTCCTGGCTCTATAACAAACATGAACAGGATATCTATGAAGCGGTAGAAGAATTATATGACCCTGATGACCACAGACAGATCAATCCTGGACTCCATTTGTACCTTTGAGGAAGCTCCTGTGCTCTCTTTTATGAAGTATTAGTAAATATTTATTATCTTAAATAAAACTACCTCACCAAGGGAATCTTTCATACCAGCTCAGTTAAGTCTTTTTATTATAGTGATATACTCATATAAAATCCGAATGAATCCAAGGTTTTGCTAAATCGTTATATTATAAAAAATTAATTGATGTTTTTCTTGTGTATCGATTACACTGATCAAATAAAAAAGTTATCAATAGCAAGTAAGAAAAACATCTATGTGAGGGAAATGATGAAACTTAAAGGTAAGATCCTTCTGCCTACAATAGGCATTGTGGTTACTGGTGTGTTAGCAGCTCTCGTTTTAATGATTAGTCTAATGACACAGGAAATTTATTCTAATCAGAAATTTGAATTGGAACAGCTTGCTGAAGTTAGTAGTGAACAGATCAATAACTGGTTGGTTCAGAGTCTGAATGCGGTTAAACTTATCGCCCATTCCTATGAGGTCAAGGAAGTGCTCCAAGCTCCCGATGATAGCAATGCCGTAATGGCTGTCAATGAAAGTCTGGATGATATAAGCCAGTTGTATAAGGAATATGACACGATTTCTATAGCTGATAGTACGGGGCATATCGTGAATGGGACTAGTAATCTCAATGTGTCTGATCGGGAATATTTTTCTAAAGCCATGGCTGGATATGCTGTCATATCCGATCCTTTACACAGCTTAAGTGATAATAATAGTATCATTAGCGTCTTGGCTTACCCTGTATTGATTGGAGAAAACAAAGTTCCTCTTGGTGTTGTGATTGTCAGTATATCCTTAACCACTTTATCAGATGAAATGGTTACAGATATCGACGTGGGCGAGCATGGTTATGCTTATCTGACGAACTCCGGCGGCCTTGTTGTGGCTCATCCTGATTCCTCCCAGATCAATCAGCTAGATATTATAGACTATGAATACGGACGGAAAATATTATCAGAACAAACAGGTTTTGAAGATTATCATCTAGAAGGTCAGCACCTACTTAGTAGTTATCATATAGTGCCTTCTTCCGATTGGATACTTGTAATCACTGCAGATTACAATGAAGTATTCAGGACTCTTCATTATTTACAATTATATATTATATCCATATTTGCAGCCATTCTCCTGGTTATGACCTTTGTCTTGTATTGGAGTGTGGAATCAATCATTAAGCGCTTAGCTGGGACCGTTAGCAGCTTAATGAAACTATCCGAAGGAGCAGGGGATTTAACTCAACGTATAGAAATCAAAGGATCAGATGAGATTGATCAAGTTGGACTTTATGTGAACAAAACAATGGAAAGTATGCAGTCGATTGTTAATTCCATAAAGGAAGAATGCCGTAATCTTATCGAGGTTAATCATGACTTAGCTTCTCATATGACAGAAACAGCAGCGGCTACACAGCAGATAAGTGTAAACATAACTAATATAGAACATAGGATTATTAACCAGGCCGCAGGTGTGGAGGAAATGGCTGCAACTATTGGTTCCATTACAGGAGGCATAGATAATTTAGATGAACAGATCGAAAATCAAATGTCTGATATTACTGAGTCTTCCAGTGCTATTGAAGAAATGACTGCTAATATTAATTCCGTGAATAGTACTCTGGAGATGAATGCCGCCAGTATGAAGGAGCTTCTTAGTGCCAGTTTGTCTGGGATGGAAGCTATAGAAAACTCAAGCTATATAGCTCAACAAATGCTTATTGATTCAGAAGGATTAGGTGAGGCCTCTGAAGTGATACAGAGCATTGCCGCACAAACCAACTTATTGGCTATGAATGCGGCTATTGAAGCAGCACATGCCGGCAATGCAGGTAATGGCTTTGCTGTTGTTGCTGAAGAGATTCGTAAATTAGCAGAAGACTCTAGTCTACAGGGCGGTCGTATTTCCCAGGTTCTCCTTTCCCTTCAGGAAAGTATCAAGAGTATAGGTGATGCTCTTAATGTAACGACAAGCCGTTTTGAAGTCGTCAATAAATTAAGTGAGCATGTGGCGAATCAGGAAAAATTGATTAATCAATCCATGGAAGAACAGGTCGTAGGAAGCGGACAGGTGTTAGAGTCTCTTATGCAGATCAAACAAAAAGGCTCTGTTGTTACCTCTTCCTCCAAAGCCATGGCAACGGGAGCAGAAGAAGTTCTAACTGAGATGAATCAGCTCAATAATGTAACCGAAGAGATCAAAGTAGGAACGAGTGAGATGGCTGCCGGTGCCTTACAGATTAATGAAGCCGTCCAGTTTGTCCAAACACTTGGAGAAAGTTCCCGTAATAGTTTAGATACTCTAGTCGCCAAGATAGACGGCTTTAAGACTGCCTAAATCGGGGAGAAGGAAAAGCTCATCTAATAAAGGAGCTTTTCCTTTCCTGTTTTACTCAAAGAGTTCATAGAATATGCTGGTGAGCTCTTCGTTAGTTTCTTCTTTGCCTGTTGTTATCCACCTTCTAATCATACTGGCCATGGTATTAACATAAACAGAGTTCGCATATTTCTTTGCCCTGTCAGATATGGTGCATATATCCTCTAGATAGGAGTTAATATGGAGTTTGTCTATATGGAATTCAAAGGAATAGAGAACATCTAATAGATCCTGTTTATAGAGAAGTTCTAGAAACTCCAGGTTTTCACTCCAAAACTCAAAATAGATGGCTATCCAATCGATCTCCTGAGATTCCCAAGCCAGATTTAAGTTCTCTATTTTGGCCTTGAACAAATCAAACATGTGATAAGAGAGAACATCCTCTTTTTTTTGAAAATGGGAGTAAAATGTATTCCTCACTAATCCCGCCTGCTTTGTTATCTGGGATATGGATATATTTTGAAACGATTCCTTTAACATAAGTGATAATAATGTGTCCCTTATTAACCTTATAGATCTTAGGGAATTTCTGTTGCTAGGTTCTTGCTTTAGCATTTATACCTCTTTGTTCAAATTCATACACTTAGACTCATTTGTATTAATACTTTTCTCTACATTGACCTGAAGTACTGGGGCGATTATATTCCTTTTGAAACATATGAACAACTGCTCAAAAATGCGCAGTTGACAAATAGAGATAAAATAACAAGAGAGGTTGTTAGATGAAGAGTACCATCGTGTTTGCTCACCCCTGGCATGGAAGCTTTAATAAGGGGATATTAGATCAAGTTGAGTCCCAATTACAAAAGAAAAAAAAGGACTATCAGCTTATTGATCTACATAAAGATAATTTTAATCCTGTACTGGCTGAAAGAGATCTAGCTTTGTTCTCAAAAGGCAAGTCAAAGGATGAATTAGTAAACAAATATCAAACCATGATAAAAGATTCTGATGAGTTGATTTTTATTTTCCCAATCTGGTGGTTTGAAATGCCGGCTATTGTAAAGGGATTTATAGATAAGGTTATGTTAAAAGACTACGCCTATATAGAAACTTCTGTGGGATTAAAAGGGTTATTGACCAATATTCGGAAAACAACGGTCATTACTACTTCTGAGTTTCCTACATGGTATTTAAAACTATTGGCTGGTAATGCGATCCAAAAGACTTTTATAGGCAGTACACTTAAGAGCCTTGGTTTGAAAAAGGTTAAATGGTTAAATAACCCTATGACCAGTAGTGGTTCAAAAGCCAGCAGAGAGAAATTTCTTCAACGAGTATCGAAACATTTATCTTAAAAAAGGACGAGAGGATATAAGCACTGTTTGTGAATGATAATAATCCTCCTGTTTAACCATGATAGGTTTTCCGGGGGGATAGTTTTAATATATAAATATAGTACGATTGAAGCCTAACATTATTGTTAAATTGCGTATATAACTGTATACTTTGTTATCTATTAATAAAATTAAAGTTAGGTAATAAAAGAATGAGTGATTGTCCAAAAACGAATATTCATGACTGGTTCCTTGAGGCTTCTTTAGAAATATCATTAAAACAGCTCTTGCTCTTATTCAGTATAGGAATAATTTTGATTGTTCTAGGGCTCTCTCTTCCTATTGGAGAACTATTCCAAATAGGATACTGGAGAGCTAATATTGTTAGATCCATTATCATTTTGATGGGTATTCTATTAGATGCTGTTGTTATCTATAAAAAATATATGGGCAATTACAAAGTCCTTATTGATAACAAAATCATACTTCTACAAGGTTTATTTAAAGGACAGACCCTACCTTGGGCTGACGTAACAGATGTAGTTCAATATCAGATTAATGATCAGCATTATCTGGGATTTGCCACCCAAAAGATGATGAATGAAGCAGGGGAGTCTGGTTTTCTCTCTTCTGTTAATGCCATAACCAGTGGTTATTCAGAATTATCTATTCCTCTTGACCATCTTAAGGGGATGGATAAACAGGATTTCGTCGATAGGGTTCAAACCTTCTTTAATAACTATCAATGCCATATCCATCAAAAAGACTTGTCTGTCCCTACTTTATCACCGGAGTATTCAAACTGGTTTAAAGGATTGGGATATTCCTTTTTAGGATCTCTTGTCTTCGGAGCCCTCTATGGTCTTATCCTCTTTTTGATTAATGTTAATGTTGTTTTCATTCCTTTTCTTGGTGTATACGTATGTCATTACTATCTATTCCGATCGATTAAAGAGAAAGATTATGGCGTTCTATCCCGAATGTGGATTGCCCTTATGGGGATCAATCAAATCATTTTAGCCAGGATGATAGGTTTATGGGGGAATCTGGCTTTGACATTGAATGTTCATAATATGGCCCATATATTTGTAGAATATTTCCTTTCCTATTTACCAAAATATGGAATGTCAGAACTGATATGGGGTGTTCTTTTACTAGCGACTGGAGTCTTTGGTTTCCTTACAGGTCCTTCTCTTTTAGATAGGAATAGAAAATAGAGTTTTTTGTTCTTCCTACTATCTCCTCTTCTCACAAATTTGCTAGTGTATTATAGTTAGAAAAGGAGGGGTGTATGCGATTGTATTCTCGTGGACAAGTTGTATTATTTTCGATCAGTAGTTTTTGCCTGGCTTTGCTTCTTGCGTTAGGATTCGGTGTTATTAAATTTCCAAAAGATAACAGTGAACCCCTCGATAATATAGATCCTATAGCTACTGTTAAGAATACAACAGAGATGCTTCCTGAAGATCCTCCTTTACTCCAGCCTACCAATAATGGTCTACAACAGTACTCCTCTGATGAGCGGGAGAATATTCAAGTGTATAATAGTCTGAATGCCGCTGTTGTTAATATTAATACAGAAGTTATTACTTATAATTGGTTTCTAGATCCTGTTCCTCAATCAGGGGGATCCGGGTCGGGTATTATTTTCGATAAAGAAGGCTATATCCTTACCAATCAACATGTTGTGGATAAGGCCTATAAAGTCTATGTCTCTATGGCTGATGGTCATCAATTTGATGGGAAAGTTATTGGTACTGATGCTGAAAATGATCTCGCTGTTATTAAGATCCAGGCAGAAGATGTTGACCTGGTAACTATCCCCTTAGGATCCTCTGAGCAATTGAAAGTGGGACAAAAGGTATTAGCCATAGGTAATCCCTTTGGTTATGAACGAACCCTGACTACGGGAATCGTCTCTGGTTTAGGACGACCACTCAAGAATGAGAAGGGCTTGGTCATGAGAGATATGATTCAGACTGATGCTTCCATTAATCCCGGTAATTCTGGTGGGCCTTTATTGAACTCCCTTGGTCAAATGATTGGTATCAACACAATGATCTATTCTCCTTCTGGTGGTTCCGTAGGTATTGGCTTTGCCGTACCTGTTAATACTGCTAGAAGAGTTATTCCTGATCTTATTAAGTTTGGTAAAGTTAACAGAGGCTGGATTGATATTATACCCGTACAATTGTTTTCCTCCTTAGTGCAATATGCTAAGCTTCCTACTTCAAAGGGAATTCTGGTTAGTCGGGTTACTCCCGGTGGTAATGCAGACAAGGTAGGGATCAAAGGAGGGGACAGAACACAAGCTGTTCGCTCTGGACAAACAGTTATTTATCTGGGGGGAGATATTATCACCCATATTGATGGAGATGAAGTTAAGAATCTTTATGACCTTTATGCGGCATTGGAAGATAATAAACCTGGTGAAACAATAAAAGTTGTTGTACTAAGAAACAAAAAATCATTAACTTTCAACGTGGTGCTATCAGAGCGTCCCGAACAATTTCAATGGGAGTAATTAATGCCTAAATTCGAAGTCGTCAGTGAATATTCTCCTTCTGGCGATCAAGGTCCTGCTATTGAGGAACTCACTAAAGGTGTCCTTGAAGGTAAACAGTATCAGACTTTAAGAGGCGTGACTGGATCAGGTAAGACTTTTACTATGGCTAATGTGATCGCCAGAGCGCAAAGACCAACTTTGGTCATTAGTCATAATAAGACATTAGCCGCCCAATTATACAGGGAGTTAAAAGAATTCTTCCCCCATAACGCGGTGAACTATTTTGTAAGTTATTATGATTACTATCAACCGGAAGCTTATGTTCCCAGTAAAGATCTCTATATAGAAAAAGATTCGTCCATCAATGACGAGATAGACCGAATGCGATTGGCTGCTACAGCTAACCTAATGACGAGAGAAGATGTAATCATCGTCTCCACCGTCAGTTGTATCTATGGTCTAGGTAACCCCAAGAGCTATTTTGATATGCGAATCACCCTTCACGTAGGGGATGAATTAGATTTAGATGATTTCAAACGTCATCTTGTAAGCCTACAGTACGAGCGTAATAACACCATCTTGGATAGAGCCGCTTTTAGAGTCCGGGGAGATATTATTGAGGTCTATCCTGCCTATGCAGAGGATGCTTTCCGTATTGATTTGGAGTTTGACGAGGTTGTCAACATCAAGCGCTTCGATCCTCTAACTATGGAAACATTGGAAAACCTTGATTCCTGTATTATTTATCCCGCCAAACACTTTGTTATGCCTGAAGACCAAATCCACAGCAGTTTGGAGATCATACGCCAGGAATTGAAAGATCAAGTGGATTACTTTACAGAGAAGAATATGATTGTCGAGGCTCAGCGTATCAAGAGCCGTACAGAATATGACCTGGAAATGATGGAAGAGATGGGATACTGTAGCGGTATCGAGAATTACTCCCGACATCTGGCCGGACGCCGGAAGGGAGAACGCCCTTCTGTTTTATTAGATTATTTTCCTGATAACTTCCTTACCATAATTGATGAAAGTCATGTAACTCTGGGACAGATCCGGGCAATGTATGAAGGGGATAAGAGCCGTAAAAGCAATCTTGTTAATTTCGGTTTCCGTTTACCTAGTGCCTTGGATAATAGGCCCTTATTCTATAAAGAATTTGAAGACCTTACTCAACAAACCATCTATGTTACAGCAACTCCTGGTAAAGAGGAGATGGATAAGGTAAATGGCCATGTTGTCGAACAGCTTATACGACCTACAGGGCTTCTTGATCCTGAAGTGGATGTTCGACCTACTGAAGGTCAGATTGAAGACCTTTATGGAGAGATCCAAAAACGAATTAAGTTGAATGAACGGGTACTCGTTACTACCCTTACAAAGAAAATGTCAGAAGACTTGAGTGATTATTTTCTCGGGATGGGAATGAAAGTCCGTTATCTCCATTCGGAGATCGAGACCATAGAGCGTGTTGAGATCCTAAAAGACCTTAGAGCGGGTATCTATGATTGTATAATAGGAATCAACTTATTACGGGAAGGCCTGGATTTACCTGAGGTATCCCTGGTCGCTATCCTTGATGCTGATAAGATTGGCTTCCTTCGTTCAACGACAGCTCTTATTCAAACAATTGGCCGGGCGGCCCGAAATCAGAATGGTCATGTTATTATGTATGCCGACCGTATGAGTCCGGCTATGGATGAGGCCATCTCTGAAACCAAAAGACGCCGTCAGGTTCAAATCGAGTATAATGAGAAACATGGCATTACTCCTACAACCATAAAGAAAGCTCTTCATGATATTCTCGAACGGGAAATAGAAGAGGATACTAAGGACACAGAAACTTCTATCGATGATATTAAAGATGGATATAATATTCTGGTTCCCAAGCAGCGTGCTGCCCTTGTGAAAGCCCTTGAGAAAGAAATGCTTGAACATGCTAAGAATCTGGAATTCGAAAAGGCTGCCAAAATACGAGATGAAATTAAAAAACTACAAGGAGCTGATAATTGAGGCTTTTCCTATCCTTATTTATTTTATTTGTATTGTTATCTTGTGATAAACCAGAACCAATCGGACAGATTGATTTACCAAGTAATCCCATACTAACAAAAGATTATGAATATGGGGTGATCAAATCAGCTTACCTAAGGGTCTTTGCAGAGCCCACACGGGATTCGGAAGTAGAGACCAGGTTACGACCGGGGTATGTTGTGAAGATTGTATCAACAACAGCCTGGCAGGAACGCTTAGATAATATTAATGCCCCTTGGCATAAAGTAGAATATAAAGATGTAAATGGCTGGGTCTTCGGGGCCTATGTGGATAAGTACGATTCTATCTTTCAGGCAGAAGCGGCCTCAGAGGCGACTCGATAGATGGAGTGGATAACTTACGTTCTTCCTCCTTTGTTAGGTGCTATCATTGGCTATGTTACTAATGCTTTAGCAATCAAAATGTTATTCAGACCTTTTACCAAGAAGAAAATATTTGGTATTCCCCTTCCTTTTACACCTGGTATCATCCCCAGACAAAGGGAAAGCCTGGCCCGTAATATTGGTAAGATGGTATCTGAAAAGCTATTAACAGAAGAAGTTTTATCCAAACACCTGGAGGGAGGAGGCTTTGAAGCTACGGTTCATGAACAGGTCAGTCAATTTACCACCCAGATCCTATCTACAGATTTAGGCCAATATCTACAGGGTAACGGTGATTGGTTTAAGGATTTCTTAACCCAAGCAGACACTCGTAAGTGGATAAGTGAAAGGATTAATATCCTCATTCAAAACTGGGAAGATGATAAAATAATTGATCTTCTCAAAGGTTTTGACCCTCATCAGGATTCACAGACTCTTACAAATACTCTTATCCATTCTAATATCTGGTATCAGATTACTGAGGTCATTAGGGATCGTGTCCTCCTCTGGATCAAAGAGGATTATCCCCTCGATAGAATCATTGGGGATGATAAATTCCATAAGGTTCAGTCCCTACTGGGCTTCCTTTGGGAACCTTTAGGTCATCTGGTTTTATATTTATTGAGTCAAGATAAAACCAGGCAGGACTTAGCCCTTCGGGGCCGTTTCTTCATCCAGGATGTTCTACAGAAATTAAACACTATGCAGAAGTTCTTCGTATCTGCAGCACAGTATGATAAGACCCTTCATGAAAGGATGCCCGATATCATTGAGGATTTCATCTCTCAAGCAGAGATGTTATTCAAGGATGGTGAACAAAAGTCTCTCTTCTTACAGAACATGAACAAATATTGGGAAGAATATAAAGGTAAGACCATAGCCCAGATTATTGGTAAAGACAAAGAGGACCTGGTTTCTATGGTTATGAATGCCCATGAAAGGATTCTTAATGCCATTACTTCAGAAGGTCCTCAGAATCAGTTATATAATATGGTTCACAGTGTTGTTAATAAATTAACAAGCACAGACATTAAAAGTCTGATTCATTTATTCTATGGCAAGGACTACCAAGTCTTGTCAGAACATCTTTCTCGTCGAATCACTACCATTTTAGCTGATAACCAAAATAAGGGTGGTTTCCATCTTGAATTAAAATCCTGGCTACCAAATACAGGATCTTTAAAAGAAACTGTGGATAATCAATTAACGAAGGGGGCTTTGTCTTTAGTACGTCAGAAAGCTCCCCAAGCCTTGGCCAGTCTTAATTTGCAAGCTCTTGTTGAAGATCGTATTAATACTTTGGATATAGAACAGGTAGAAGAACTTCTTCTAATTGTTATTAAAAAGCACCTCAGATATATCAATCTTTTCGGTGCTTTATTAGGGGGCGTCATTGGAGGATCCCAGGTTTTATTAAAACTACTGGGATACTAATTCTATTTACTTTCTGTTAGAGCAAAGCCCTTAATAAATTGTTCATGGAGTACAAGGAAGACCAGTAGGGGAGGAATCATGGTGATGATGACTCCTGCCATGACCACATTCCACTGTATTCCTTCCCCCACACCAATCAGTAGGTTAAGTCCTACTTGAACCATCTGCTGTTCTTCTCTGCGGATGATGACTCTCGGCCATAAGTATTGATTCCAGACATAGACAAATTGAATCACACTCAAAGCACCAATGGTATTCCAACTCATAGGAATGAGGACGTGCCAAAGGTATCGTAAGGGGCCGGCGCCGTCCATTCGGGCCGCGTCTCCTAAGGCTTTTGGAATAGAGAGAAAGTGTTGCCTAAAGAGAAAGGTTCCTGTTGCAGAGGCTAAGAAAGGAACAATAATAGCCAGATAACTATTATTCCAACCCAAGCCATATTCCAGAGGATGGACGAGATAATTCAGAGGATTAATGAGGTAAGTCATTAGTTCTGTCAATGAACCGGGTGGCTGCAGACTAATAAGATCAAACAGACCTACGATTAAGATTTCTGTAGGCATTAATAACGTGATGAGGATGAAGACAAATAGGGCATTTTGCAAGGGGAAGGAAAAATAGACCAAGACCAAAGCAGCTCCTAGGGACAAGATAGTTTTCCCTATAGTCACTATAAGGGCAATGATAAAGGTATTGCCCATAAACTGGGACATATTTGCCGAATCCCATACCCTTATTATGTTACGGAATAATTCCTTACCGGGCATAAGGCTAGGGCCTAATACATAAGCCTCCGATTGGGAAGCCTTAATAAGAGCATAGAGGATGGGGAATACTATAAAGAAACAGGCAACACTAAGAATGATATGAATAAAAAAGTGATTCAACTTATTATGCTTCATCATTCACCTCCATAATAAACTTTTGCAGAACCTAATCTGAACTGGAGAAAAGTCAGTCCTGCAATGATGATCAGAAGTATGACTCCCTGACTGGCGGCAAATCCAATATTACTGGATCCTCCGAATCCATCCTGGAATATCTTATAGATTAAGTTCGTCGTCACTCCTGTGTTATCAAAAACACCCGATCCAATAGGGCCTCCTTTTGTCAGGATGTCGACTAATCCAAATATCTCAAAGAAACTGTAGGATAGATTTGTAAAGATGAGGAAAAAAGTGATTGGTCCTACCAGGGGAAATCGAATGAAAACATTACGTCTAAGCCATCCTGCACCATCTATTTCTGCCGCTTCCATTAATTCCTTAGGAACATTACGAAAGGCGGCCAGATAAAAGACAATATTATAACCGAGGTTTTTCCAGATACTAGCTCCTACGACTAGGAAAAAAGTAAGGATTGGCGTATCAAGCCACCTGGGTTTGATGTGGAACACTGGTTCGAGTATTTGATTAACAATCCCAACTTCAGGATTAAAAATAAAGGACATAATGGTTCCTGCCACAGCTGGTGACAGGGCAAAGGGCCAAATGAGAAGTATCCTATAGAGCCTGGCCCCTTTTATGGGTTGATGAGCAAGAAGGGCTAAGATATAGGACAGGGCTATCCCGGGAAATATAATAAATACAGATAACAGGATAGTCTGGAATAGGGCTTGAAAATAAGCGGGCGATAGAGGTGGTCGCCAAAGGTTCAGATAATTATCCCAACCTATGAATTTACGAGTACCCAGTAGTAAGTTCGCTCTGTGAAAACTCAATGAGATACCCTGAAATACAGGTATGTACAGGAACACTATCAATATGATGATAGTAGGGACTAGACCAATGATAATGGTCTTTTTGCTCTTAAATAGGGGGTTCTTTTTCATAGTTGTTTCATCATTGAATAAAAGCCTGTTCCCTTTGTCCTAAGGAACAGGCTTAGGAGATTATTAAAGAGAATCGTTATATTCTTTAAGTTTTGTATCCGCCAAAACTTTTGCTTCCTTAAGTGATTCCTCAACACTTTTACCGGAGATAACCTTTTGTAAGGCTTCTTCCACTATGGTTCTAGTATCCATGAAGGAGCCCATTAAAGCACCGGCAGTGTAACTGTTAGGAATGGTTTCAAGTAATTGCTTAAAAGCTATCGTTCTTAAAGGTTCGGTTTCAAACCAGCCTTCTTCTTTTAGTTTGTTAACAGAGCTTGTGCGCACAGGATAGTAACCTGTTAATTTATGCCAGCTGATCATATTATCGGTGTTTGTCATAAAGAGAACGAAGTCACGGGAGGCCTCCAATTCTTCATCAGAATGTCCTTTAGTGATCCAGACACTAGCTCCTCCAATAACGGTCCCATTTCTTTTGGTTCCAGAAGGGATGGGATATAAACCAGTACCCATTTCAAACTTACCAGATACGTTAGTCTCTACATTCCCTACATCTGCTGTTGATGTGATAAAAAACATCGCCTTACCTTCTTCAAAGATAGCTTCTGAACCATTCCAGTCTTCTAGTTTACCAGTGTAGGAATAGAGCCCTTTGTCATTCGTATCTTTGAACCAGTTAAAGATTTTCTTAACAGCTTTGCTTTCGAGAAGAACTTCCGTTGCTCTGCCTTTTCGGCCATTATCATTATTAACTAAGGGAGCTCCTTGTTCTGCCAGCCATTCTTCTACATACCAGCTATGAAGGGCGAATGTGATTTTTGCATTTTTGATTCCTGCAGCTTGAGCTTTTTCACAAGCCGCTGTTAGTTCTTCCAATGTTGTAGGAGGATTGGATGGATCTAACCCGGCTTGTTTCATCATATCTTTGTTGTAATAAAGGATGGGGCTAGAACTATTGAAAGGAATGGAATTAACAGTTCCGTCAAGGGTATAGTAATTTAAAACAGGGGCAATGTAATCGGAAGTATCAAATTGTCCGATGTTACCTACCGGTTCAAATATCCCTGAATCTTTAGCTAGCTGACTACCGACTTCAAATAGCTGGACGATATGGGGAGCATCTCCCTGTCGTGCGGCTAATACGGCGGCTTGAAGTGTCTCTCGATAACTTCCCTTTCGAGCGGGAACTACTTTGTAATCCTTGTGTTGTGCATTCCATTCATCCGCACGTTCTTGAATCCAATCGGATCGTGGGGCATCACTGAAGGCATGCCAAAACTCTATTTCTACAGGTCCATCAGATGATTTCGAGACTGTTTGGGGTGTTTGTTTTTTTTGACACCCCATCAATGTTAGGGCTGTGATAAGTATTAAAGAAGCTGTTTTTAATACACTAGCAAGGCTTTTCATAAAAGCTCTCCTTTCAGTTTAAATGATGTGACATTGTTGAACGGCCTTGTTAATTGTGAATTATCTGATTGTTAGATTTGCGTATTGTTTCTAACAGAAAATGTAGGATACGATGGGTATAAGTGTGTTATTGAAATCATTTTAAGGAAAAAAATATGAAAAGAAATACCGTACTAATTGTGTTGTTCCTATCAATGCTTGCTTCGGTGTATGCACAGGAGAAACTAGCTGTATTAGATAATTTATTCAGTGATTACAAGATTGATGAGGGTATTAAACAAGCTAATCAAGATCTTAGTTCCGCTTCCCGTTCTAAAGAAAAAGCTGAGATCCTTTGGAGAATCGCCCGCTTCTATAATCAAGCAGGATTCCTAGAAGAGCAGGGGAGCGGTGATGAAGATAAAGCCCTTTCCTTATATGAATCAGGTCTAGAAGCTGCTGATAAAGCCATCGCCGCTGATCCTGGTAATGGATTAGGTTACTTCTGGAGAGCTGGTAATGTGGGAAGGATAGCTACCATCAATGGTATTATGGATTCCTTATCAAAGGCCAAGCCTATGCGTGATGATCTTCTTAAGGTGGTTGAATTGGATCCGGACTTCGTCGATTCTTATTTTGTCCTCGGGCAAATGTATGAACAAGTACCAGGAGGATTAATGTTTGGTGATAAAGTGTGGGCAGTAAGTTATGGTTACTATACTTTGGCCTTATATAAGGAACAAATACAGAAACAAGATGTAGGATTCTTCCGCTATGACTATAACATCCAATTAGCTCGTCATCTCTATGCTAGAGGCTGGAGTCTTAAGAAACGATTAAAAGAATGGGAGGACATTAAGTCTGATTATAACAAAGCCTCTAGTCCTAATGAAAAGGCTCGGGCTTATGAAGCTCAGGTTAAGCCTACTATGGATGACAAAGAGGAAGCTTTGACCATTATATCAGATGTTTTTAATAAACTAGAGGGACAACAATCCTCCTTAAATATCGATCAGCAAGCCTATGCTAAAGAGGCAAGGATGTTGCTGAAAGAATGGTCTTAGGGACTGCTATCATGGCTGTCACAAGGATAGTTTGTGACAGCTTATTTTTACTTTTCAAATCATAATCTATTGACTTCTCCTGTAAGCATTATTCAATTAGAAAGGGCATCTAAAAGTTTTAGAAGGGCCTTCTAAAAAAGTTAGCTGGTCTTTCTAAAGTTGTTAGAAGGCCCTTCTAATATTGAAAGGTAAGTATGAAAGAAGTAAAGAGGCTATGATGAATGACCAAGTTGTCTATTATGAAACAGGATCGAGGATATAGGGAAAGGGGGGCAATGGGAGGAGAACTATGAAGCTGTGCCCCTACCTGGACATTGTTGTTAATTAGAAATATTCATGATCTATAAAGTGTTTCCTGGTTGAACTCTTCAGTTATATACTTTCATAATTGCAAATTTTATTTAGCAGATTCAAATATCTTGAATTCAATGAGGACTATAACGGGTTAATTAGAGAAGTTACAAAGGAAATGGATAGGATTGAGAGTTCCTATAAAAGCTTGGAGCCTAAGTAGTTCTTGTGTATACAGAAGAGTTTGAATTATACCTTGGAATAAAAGATATAAAAAAGGGGAAGCTATATGAAAATTGAGTTTCGAAAACCGAGTGATTTTAAAAGAGGGATATTGTTCAATCTCCTTGAAAAGGCCTATTCATTTGATATTAGATACAAGGAACATTTTCTGTCTAATTGGCAAGAATGTGATGACTTCTTTTATGACAACCTAACAATAGCTGATAGCTGTTGTATTATCACTTGTTTAGAAGATAAGGCTATAGGTTTTGTTTGTTGGGATCCAAGAAATATTCCAGAGTATGTGGAGTTAGGTCATAACTGTATTATTTCAGAATACAAAGGCTTAAAATATGGAAAGCAACAACTTCAAAATGCTATTTCAAGAATCTTTGAAAATACTGTGAAGAAGATTAGGGTCACAACAAATAGGGATCTAATAGCTGCTCAAAAGAATTACGAAAGTGTCGGATTTAATAAGATTCGTGTAAGGGAAAATAATACTGATACGAGTTTCAGTGGATCATATATTGACTATGAAATTATTTGTTCATGAATGATAAAGAAACTATTAGGTTGTTACGATTCTTCTTATATCTCAAAAACATGACATGTTATACTCAGGTCTAAATTAAATTCAAATCGGTTTCTGGCTATTCCTGGCTGGGAAAATATAAGGAGGCAGAAAATATATGAATAGTACTACTAATAATTACATAAGAATAGTTAAACGGTGGAAAGACGAATAGTATAATAAATATTATAAGTCTTTCCTTTAATCAAGAGAACTCTAAAACATCGCAAAATTATAGGAGCGACTTATGATGAAATTATCTCTAATGAGAGATGTATTTTCTACTGTAAATTCAGATTGGGATTGTGAATTGGCAGCAGAGTTGGCAAAGTATTGGAAACATGAAGAAAACTGGATTAAAATGTGGCGTGCTAGCGCTAATTTTGTATGCTATATTAAAAAGGAAGAACAACACTTTGTTCTCAGATTCAATAGTGATTCAGAACGTTCATTAGAAAGCATTGAATCAGAGATTGCGTTGTTACAGTATTTAAAATCTAAAAAGATCCATATCTCAAGACCTATTCTTTCCATCAATGATAAATATGTTGAAAGCATGAAAACTCAATATGGTACTTTTCATACCTGTGTATTTGAGCGTCTATGCGGAGAGCATAAAGATATTGATAGTATGGATAGTAATGACTTTCTTATTTGGGGGGAATCCCTCGGAAAGCTTCACAACGCATTCAAAGAAATGCCTAAAGAGATTGCAGTCCATAGAAGTTCGCATATGGATATAATTGAAGAATATTTAAATGAATCTCAATCAATGGATTATGCAGAATTAAAGGAATATGAATATCTTAGTAATTGGCTAAAGACTTTAAGAAAGAACAAGGAAAATTATGGTCTTATCCATTACGATTTCGAGTTAGATAATGTGATCTGGAACGAAAAAGGACTATATACGATCGACTTTGATGATTCCCTTTATTCATGGTATGTCGCAGATATTGCTTATGCATTAAGAGATTTATTTGATGATGGAAAAAAGCTCCAGGAAAAGGATGAAAGATTTCTATCGTTTATTAAAGGCTATAGAAACGTAAATAATATCTCTAGGGAAGAACTCCTACAGATGCCCAATTTCTATAGATTGCATCATTTTATATCTTATAAAAAGCTACAAAGATCTATTGACCTAGCTGTCTGTGAGGATAATTCTGATTGGATGAATGATCTTATTAGAAAATTAACTGATAGGAAGAATTCATATTTTATAGGATTTTAAAAAGGAAATATAATTGTAAGCCTGAAGGAAGTATAAACAGGTACTTCTTTCAGGTACACCTAGAATGTTATATTCTATTAGCTTGTCCGATTTATTTCTAAAAATAATGAAAGTCAATGAAGATTCAATATCAGTTGCAAAAGGGGGAAACCAACATATTATAAATGGGAAAGCCCATTATTGAGTAGTATGTTTGTACTAAGCTGAATCACGAAATTGGACCATCCATCGGAGGAAAAATGAAAAAAAGAATTTATTTTACATTAGCAATCATCGGATTAGTCGTTCCCTATTTCTTTCTTGTTTCCTTTTTTATTAAAAATGGATTTAATTTGGAATTATTAATATCTCAAATCTTTCAGACTAACGGAAGTCGTTTCTTTGCTGTTGATGTAATCATATCGGCCATTGTTCTAGTCATATTCATAGGGAATGAAAATAAAAAAAGAAAGATTAAATTTTCCTGGATATCTATTTTGGGAACATTTACTGTAGGTGTCTCCTTTGGCTTACCAGTATTTTTATTTCTTAAGGAACTATCAAAACCTGAGGAATTGGAATAAGCATATCATCTCTGAAGGAAAGACCAAATAAGATATCAACCGATGCTAAGTACCCTAAAAACTTCTAATACGGTTAACTTGATGTTATCTACTTCTTTGGGAAAGTCAATTTGTTCAAAGTGAACATTATCTTCAACCAATACCTTCTTTATTATTCTGGCATTGTCCATGTACAACTCAGGATGATCGAAATCAAAAAAGCCATTTAACAGTACTAGGTTATCTAAAGGTAGATAAAAGTCTACTGAGATTCGTTATTTTTGTGGGTTTTGTAAAGGTTTCATAGCTATACTCACTATTTACTTCCTTATTATCAGTGTCCCATATTTCTTCCAAAATATCCTTACGGCCGAACTCTGTAGATTTCTTTGTGAATAGAATGTCATCGGTTACATAGCCACCACCAAAAATAAAATGTACAGTATTATCGCCAATGTCATAACTGAGATATCCTGTGGAATCAAAGTACAGGTCTTCTTGATCCAATACTAATCAAAGATTTAGATTGTTGTAAAATATCTTGTCTTTACTGATTATTACACCATATCTGGAACCATTTTCTATTACCCTGTTAGAGAAGGATTCATACTCATCCAGTTCAGGAACGTCATTAATCTTAGGTTTTTCATATTGATTCTCATAATATATGAAAGCAATAGGGTAGGGGCGGAGAATTGGCTAGAGGTCCGGGCATGAGAATAAGAAATCTAATCTACAAGGAAGAATCAACATATTTTCCATTAATAAAAAAAGCTGATGTTTAAACATCAGCCCTATTCTTAACCATCTCCAAAAAATATTGATGGATTCTCTTATCATCAGTTAGTTCTGGATGAAAACTACCAGCTAATACATTGCCTTCTCGTACGAGAACAGGAACGTCTTCAAAACTAGCTAGTACTTCCACTTCTTTTCCAATATTAGTTATTCGAGGTGCTCTAATAAAGACACCTCTCACAGGAGTATCTGTAAAAGAAGAAGGGATCTCTGCTTCGAAACTTTCGATCTGTCTTCCATAGGCATTTCGTTCTACACTGATGTCAAGCGCATCAAGTTTGAATTGACTATAACCTTTGATATCTTTCGCTAATAAGATCATACCTGCACAGGTTCCATACACGGGAAACCCATTAGCTAACTTATCCTTTAAAGGAGTAAGCATCTCAAAACGATCTAGTAGTTTACCAATGGTAGTGCTTTCTCCTCCGGGTAGTATCAAACCGTCTACTTGTTCTAATTCCTCCCTTGAGCGGACATATCTAGTATCCGCTCCCAGGGCAATCATGGATTCAGCATGTTTGGCATATCCCCCTTGGAGTGATAATACTCCAATGATCATATTACCAACCTCTTTCGGCCATTCTTTCTTTGTCACTTAAATCATCACAATTAATACCAGTCATAGGTCCACCAAGATCTTCAGAGATCTCAGCAAGTTTTTTGGGATCATTGTAATAGGTAACAGCTTCAACAATTGCCTTTGCTCTTCGAGCTGGGTTATCTGATTTGAATATACCAGAACCAACGAAAACGGCTTCTGCACCTAATTGCATCATTAACGCTGCATCAGCAGGAGTGGCAATACCACCAGCTGAGAAGTTAGGAACAGGTAGCTTCCCTGTCTCTGCTACTTCACAGACAAGGTCATAAGGAGCCTGAAGATCCTTGGCTGCTGACATCAATTGTTGCTTAGGTAAAGTCGTTAATCTCTTGATTTCATCTACCATAGTTCGCATATGTCTTACGGCTTCAATAACATCACCAGTACCAGGTTCCCCCTTGGTTCTGATCATGGCAGCTCCTTCACCAATACGTCGAAGGGCTTCTCCCAGGTTCTTAGCACCACAGACAAAGGGGACTTTGAAATCATCTTTATATACGTGGAATTGATCATCTGCGGGAGTTAAAACTTCACTTTCATCCACAAAATCGACACCTAAAGCTTCCAATATCTGTGCTTCAGCAAAGTGACCAATTCGGCACTTAGCCATGACAGGAATAGATACTGCTTCCTGGATTTCCTTAATTAATTTAGGATCGGACATTCTGGCAACACCGCCATCGGCTCTGATGTCTGCTGGAACACGTTCTAATGCCATTACTGCACAAGCTCCTGCTTCCTCTGCAATCTTTGCATGTTCGGGAGTTACAACATCCATGATAACTCCACCTTTTAGCATTTCTGCTAATCCGACCTTATTTCTCCATGTCGCTTTTTGGCGATCAGTAAATTGTTTTTCACTCATACTTAAGACTCCTGTTCGGTCACAATACATTAGTCGGATTGATTAAGTCAAGATTCGACTCTTATCACTCTTCCCTGGGGGGTGACCATATGTTAAAATTAAGAAATGGAACAGGTTAAAGTCAACTTGAATATTGTCCGCAATGGACTAAAAGAAGCATGTCATAAAGCAGGACGATCTTCTGATGAAGTCCGCCTTATGGCTGTGAGTAAGAATCATCCCTTAGAAGCGGCTATGGCTGCTTATGAAGAAGGTCAAAGACTCTTTGGTGAGAATAGAGTCCAGGAAGCATTGGATAAATTTACTAATCCACCCGGGGACTTAGAACTACATATGATTGGTCATTTACAATCTAAAAAAGCCTCTAAAGTTCCTGGTTTGTTTTCAGCCATTCAAAGCCTGGATAAGATAAAAACAGCTACTCTCCTCGATAAGAAGGCAACTGACCTAGGACTGCAATTGAATGTCCTTATTGAAATGAATACTTCAGGTGAAGCCAGTAAGAACGGACTGGAAGGTGAAGATAATCTGTGGAAATTAGTGGAGCACGTTAATGGTCTGTCCTCCCTTCATTTAAAAGGCTTAATGACCCTGGCTCCTTTTGTAGGGGAAGAAGTTCCGATTAGAAGAAGCTTTGCTGCCCTATATGATATGTATCAAAAGGGAATAGCTAAAGGATATGATTGGGACACTCTGTCTATGGGAATGTCCGGAGATTACCAATGGGCTATACAGGAAGGCTCGACCTTAGTGAGAGTGGGAACGGCAATCTTTGGTCATAGGGTATATGCTTGAAACGCCTTATAACGCTGGTCATAACAGGTCTGTTATTACTCAATCCCCTTATGGCTGCTGATGAGGATACTGTTACCTGGGATCGGGATGATTTTCCCAGGTGGGCTTTAGATATGCGTCGTTTTGAATCTATTTTCTTAGGGGCCATACCTTTTGCCTTATTATTCATTAATCTGGGATACAATAGCTATGCTGATGCCTATGGGGCCCCCTATGTTCCCTGGGTAGCGAACCAGAGCTTGTCATCCTCGGAGAAAGAAGCTTACTCAAAAATTTATATAGGGGTTTCAGTTGCTGCTGTAATCGCTATAGCTGATATGATCGTCTTTAAAATAAAAAAACACAGGTCCAGATAATTATGTTAATAGAAGAACATCAGGTAGAATGGGATGATCACTATCCCATCAGAGTCGATAAATATATGAGTGATATCTTAGGATATCTCACAAGAAGCCAACTTAAGAATCGGACAAGGGAAGTCTATATTAATGGGAAGTTAGCCAAGCTTTCAAAAACAGTTAAAGATGAAGACTTTATACGTTTGTGTTTAACCGACCCTCCATCCCTGGATATCAAGGCAGAACCCATTCCTTTAGATATACTCTATGAAGACAAGGATTGCCTTGTATTAAATAAGGTTCAGGGAATGGTTGTTCATCCCGCTCAGGGGAATTATACAGGGACTCTTGTTCACGGATTGCTTTATCATTTGAAGAATCATGAGGACAACTTTGAAGAGGCCAATCTGAGACCCGGGATTGTTCATCGTTTGGATAAGGATACCTCTGGGGTAATTATAACGGCCAAATCACAGGACTCACTAGAATATTTTGCAGAACAATTCCGCAATAGGGAAACCCACAAACAGTACCTAGCTATTATTAAAGGTCTTTTGCCTCAAAAGGAAGGACAGGTCGAAGGGTATATTAAGCGGGACGAAGTAAACCGTAAGATATTTGAAATGCACGACGCGAAGGGAAAGCATTCTTTAACTAAATGGAAGGTCTTAGAAGAATGGTCGGATTATTCCCTTGTAGAGTTATCACCCGTTACAGGACGTACTCATCAGTTACGAGTACATATGAAGGAATTAGGTTGTCCTATATTAGGGGATCCTCTTTATGCCCGGAAGGATAAAATATACAAGGACGCCAGTCTTTGTTTACATGCTTTTCATCTTGAGATACGCCTACCCATAGATGGCCAGGTTCATAGCTTTGAGGCTTCCCTGCCTCTACACATGCTTAATTTGATAGATCAATTAAGAACTATGGGAGGCTAGATTCCATTTTGTCTCTCCCTCTACTGTTGTTGGAGGTCCAAATCCGGGAAAAAGTTGAGTCTTAGGCTCCATTTTAAATAATCCCTGAGTAAGGGCTAGTTTTAGGTTAGAGTTCTTAAAAAGATTCTCTGTGTGCCCAAAATTCCCGGCACTTAAGACATCTCCTGTAAAGACCCAGTCATTGAGATGATACATAACAGAGTCAGAATAATGTTCTGGGATAAACTGGCATTGCACATTAAAGTTGTTAAAAGGAAGTACTTCCTGGTCCTTAACTGGATAATAACTCCCTTCATAAACAGCATTACGATGGGCATAGACCTGAGCATCATAGACTCTTAGTAATGTCCTTAATCCATGAGTATGGGCAGGACTGAATCTGGTTATAAGGACACCTTTAATATAAAAGTTATTATCTTCTATCATCATGAGAAGGTTAGTATCCAGTTGACCAGGATCAATGAGGATAGCTTCTCCACCCTTATCAGGACCTATAAGATAGGAGTTTGATAACATTTCTGGACTGAAGTAGGGGAATATTTTCATTGGGAGGACTCACTATCAAAAAAGGCTTCCTCAAAGTTAGAGTATTTGAAGGTTACTTCATGTCTTCTACATCCCTGAAAATCTACTCGCTTTAAGTTACAGTCAACAAACTTTATGTTCCGAAGTTGGGAAGATCGAAAGCGACTCAGGTACAGATCTGAATCTGAGAAATCAAGATTGTTACCTTCTATCCCATTAAAATTAGAATGAAGAATATCTGATTCTACAAGAGAACAGTTCTGTAGGACACTTCCCGAAAAATCAGAATACTGAATGAAAGCTCCATCGAATTGGCAATCTGCAAATTCAGAGAAGGGGGACATAAACAGAGTTAATTTGGCACGTTCAAAGTTGCAGTTATAAAATTTACAATGGGATAACTTGACCATATGCCATATTTTATCTGTAAAATCTTTATCCCTGAATACTTTATCACTCACTGATAAATAATTGATGATGGGTTTATTAAAGTCATCCATGTTTGTAAAGCTAATCTATACTTGTAAAAGTCGCAAGTAGGAATTGAATTAGACTGCCTTTCTATATAATATGGGATTCATGTGTACTATCTGGATAAAATGTTGAATCAACCTGTTGTGATTATTGATTCAGGGGTAGGTGGTCTGCCGTATTTAAAAGATATCAGGAAGTCTTTGCCCCTGGAAAACTATATTTATGTGGCTGATACAGCCCATTTTCCCTATGGGGATAAGAGTGAAGAGGAATTAAATCAGGTTGTTCTCGATCTGGTGACTCATGTTACCCAAAAATGGAATCCCAAGTTATTGCTTGTTGCTTGTAACACGGCCTCTGTGTCTTCTTTAAAAGTGTTAAGAGATCATTTTTCCTATCCCATCGTTGGTGTTGTTCCTGCTGTTAAACCAGCTGCTAAACAATCCAAGAATCGAATCGGTGTTCTCGCTACAAAGGCTACAGTAAAGGCCTCTTATGTGGATCGCTTAATTGTCGATTTTGCTTCTGACAAGGAAGTCATAAAGGTTGGTGCTGGTGATATTGTTAAAGCTGTTGAACAGCGCTATCTCAATGAAGTTAAAGTATTAGAAAATGTAGTTTATGAATCTCTCAGACCTTTTACAAATAGTGGAATAGATACATTAGTATTAGGTTGTACCCATTTTCTCCATGTAAAAGACCTGATAAGTGATTCTCTTGGATCATCGGTCAAGGTTATTGATAGTTGTGAAGGAGTTACAAAACAAGTGCATTGTGTTTTAAACAAGGAACGTAAATTAAATAATAAAAAAACAGATAAAGATTTTTTCATTACAACTTCTTCTGTTGATCATAATCAGTATGATGGGTTTCTGAAAGAATTTCAGCTAACTTGGGGTGAGGCCTTGTGTTGATAGGACGGGTTATATTAGGTATTAATAATATTTTTACTGTTGAATGCCATGAGGAAAGATATGAATGCCGTATCAAAGGTAAGATATTAAAAGACGTTGTAGGCGCCTATAACCCTCTTGCTGTAGGGGACCTGGTTAATTTTGAGCTAGATGAACATCATCCTGGAAAAGGGATGATACTGTCAAGAAAAGAAAGGAAGAACTTTTTCGCCAGATGGAATAAAAAGCGGCGGGCCCCCCAGACTATTTGTGCTAACCTAGATCAGGTTCTCTGTGTAACGTCTCCTGAATCTCCTCCTTTCAGACCTCGTTTTATCGATCGGGTGGTTATAGCTGCAGAACAGGGTAATGTTCCTATGGCTATTGTTGTGAATAAAATCGATCAGAATATTGATGAAAACATGCAGATTCGTCTACATCATTTTGAACAGCTTGGTATCCCTATTTATTATTGCAGTGCTAAGCAGGGTACAGGGATGGAGACTCTTGAAAAGGCTATTTTTGGTAAGTATACAGCTTTTGTAGGGCAATCCGGTGTTGGTAAGTCTAGTATTCTGAATGCTCTGGAACCAGGACTAAAACTCCAGGTTGGCCAACTCAATGAGAAGTATAACAGAGGGAATCATACCACCTGTTTTGCAGTAGAAGTCAGTCAAATAAATGAGGCTGGTATTGTTGATACTCCAGGTATCAGGGAATTAGAAGTCAGCGAATTGGAAAGTGATGATTTAGTGCATCATTTTGAAGAGTTTATTCCTTATATCAGTGAATGTGGTTTCCAGCCCTGTACACATACTCATGAACCGAAATGTGCTGTTAAAAAGGCCGTTGAATCTGGCCTTATATTGGAAGATAGATATCTGAGTTACTGTAATATATTTGATAGCTTGAAAGAACACCAAAAGTGGTGATACCATGGGGCGATGATTGGTACGATTTTTCAGGTCCTGGCAAGCTGGCAGGTACAAATTGTTATTGGCGCTTTACTAGTGATACTGCCCTTACTCTTTTTTTTAGGCTCAGCTCCTGTATCTAAAAAAGAAAATTATGGTGTAAAGAAAATGTTTGAGAACTTTGGAGAAGAAAAAGATAATGAGGAATAAAGGAATTATTATATCCCTACTGGCTAGCTTATTGTTGTCTGGTTGTCTGAACCTGAAGACAGTAGTGAATTTGAAATCTGATAATACAGGAACAGTGGAGCTTGCGTATCAGGTTGATAAGATATTCATGAATATGGGAAGGATCGATCCTAATGATCCTGTATATCCCATACCTGTTGGTAAAGGTGATTTTGAAGATACTGTGAATCGTATTGAAGGGCTAACCCTTAACAAATGGGATAAGTCTGAAGATGATAACTATGTAAATATCTCTGCTGAGTTGTCTTTTGACAGTTTGGATAGCCTTAATCAGCTCTTTACCGGTTCTGACGAATATCGGATTGAGTTTAGTTCTGGTAGTCCTGATAGATTGGATATTAATTTTGCTAAGTCAAATCCGGAAGAATTTGGGGAAATGGCTAATGAAGTTATAGAAAATTTCTTTTCCGATGGGACTATTGATTTCCAATTAAATGTTCCTAGTGATTTTATAGAGTTGACTCCAAACGATGTGGATCATGATGATAGAAGTTTGCATTTTCAAATGAAAGTAAAAGATATACTCCTAAGTACAGAAGATATATCTGTAACGGCAACCTGGTAATAAAATGAGACATCCAAAATTAGTTGAATGGGACAATAAATTCAAATCTATGTTTGATGAGATAGATGACTATTTGGAAGACAAATATCATGGAAGATTCTCCCTGCATCCTAATAGAGCTGAGAGAGGACAAACAAGCAATAAATCAGCAGACGGTTTGTTTAATGTTGGAGTATCCTTTTCTGCAGGCTATGGTTCCGAATATGGTCGTGGCTATGTTGTCGAGATAAGTCTATCTACCCTTGAAAACATTAGCAATGAGGTTAGAAAACAAATAGAGGATGAAGTCGTTCAACAGATTGAACAACGGCTCCCCCATTTTTTCCCGGATCGTGAGCTACAAGTTGACAAAGATGGTAGAGCTCTCAAAATATATGGTGATCTATCGTTGAGGTAGTAAATATGGGATTTAACTAATTCCTAAAGAGATAATGATCATTATATAACATCTGTTTGACATTTTTTCCTCCATAAGACTACAAAGGAAGTAAGAATGTCATACGTTCAGTCGACCATTAAGAGTTTGGAGTCTCAATCGATACATATTATCAGGGAAGTTGCTTCAGAGTTTGATAATCCTGTTATGCTATACTCTATAGGCAAAGATTCTTCGGTTATGTTACATCTTGCCAGAAAGGCTTTCTATCCTGGTAAAATACCCTTTCCCCTTCTTCATATTGATACTTCCTATAAATTCGATGAGATGATTAGCTTTCGCGACCAATTAGCTAAAGAGCTGGATATCAAACTCATTGTCCATAGTAATACACCTGCTCTGGATAAAGGTATGAATCCCTGGTCTGAAGGCACAGTAACCTGTTGTGGTGCTTTAAAAACTAAAGCTCTTTTGGACGCTTTGAAGGAAGGTGGTTTTGATGCTGCTTTTGGAGGAGCGCGAAGGGATGAAGAGAAGTCCAGAGCTAAGGAGAGAATCTATTCCTTTAGAGATCGGAATGGTCAATGGAATCCTAAGCGTCAAAGACCTGAGTTGTGGCAGAACTATAATGGTAAAATTGGTTTTGGGGAATCTATCAGAGTCTTTCCCTTGTCTAACTGGACTGAACTTGATATTTGGACCTATATACGTTTAGAGCAGATACCCATATCGGACTTGTATTTTGGACAACCTCGTCTTGTGATAAAACGAAATAATCAGCTTATTCCCTATGTTGCAGGTAAGACTCCTTTACAAGGAGAGGAACAGCCACAACTTGTCAACAGCCGTTTTAGAACCTTAGGATGTTGGCCTTGTACAGGTGCGGTCCCCTCTAATGCTGTTAGTATTGATGATATCATAGAAGAAACTATGACTGTACGCCTTAGTGAAAGGACAACAAGAATCATCGATCATGATCAGGATAGTTCCATGGAACAAAAAAAAAGGGAAGGGTATTTCTGAATGTTAAGTGACAAGGATAAACAAGTTATTATTAATATAGCTCAAGAAGCTGGTCGGCTTATCATGCAATATTATCATTCAGAGAATAATGAGGTTCAATATAAAAAAGATGATAGCCCTGTAACTCTAGCTGATAAAGCAAGTCATCAATACATTGTGAGTGGAATAAAGCAACTCAATAAACAGTATCCCATTATCTCTGAAGAGGATAAAAACGTATTGACTTATGAACAAAGGAAAGACTGGGATAGTTTCTGGCTTGTTGATCCCTTAGATGGAACAAAGGAATTCATCAAGGGAGATCAGGATTTTACTGTCAATATTGCCTTTGTCTATCAGAATAAACCCTATTGGGGTGTTGTTTATGCTCCTGCTCGACAGTGGTTATATTATGGGGGTATAGAAGATGAATCTATTGTTATAAAAGGCTCTGTAACACAAAAATTACCTATTAAAGAATATTTGAATAGAGAAGATATTATTGCAGTAAAGTCTAAATCCCATAGTAGTTCCCTGGAGGATGAATTCTTCAAATCCTGTGGTGTCACCAAGGCTGTCAGCATGGGATCCAGTTTGAAGTTTTGCCTTGTGGCTGAAGGTCGTGCTGATATTTATTATCGTTCTGGACCAACTTGGGAATGGGATACAGCAGCAGCTCATTCGGTTGTTATGGGAGCTAAGGGGATTGTCTATAATGGCATAAGTCAAACCCCCTTAGATTATAATAAAGAATCTTTAAAAAATGAAGATGGATTCCTTTGTCGAAGGGGTAGGGCATGAGAGATGTGCATTATATCATTGAACAAAGCATTAAATCGGATATCTTAAGATTAACAACAGCAGGTTCTGTTGATGACGGTAAGTCTACCTTGATAGGTCGATTGCTTTATGATTCCAAGAATATTTTTGACGATCATCTTCAAGCTGTAAATGAAGATTCTTCTAAATGGGGAAGGGATTATGTTGATTATGCCCTATTGACTGATGGCCTCAAAGCTGAGAGAGAGCAGGGGATTACTATCGATGTTGCCTATCGGTATTTTTCTACACCCAAGAGGCGATTTATTATTGCTGATACCCCTGGTCATGAAGAATATACCCGTAACATGGTAACAGGTGCATCAACTGCTGATCTTGCTATTATACTAATAGATGCCTGTAAAGGATTGGTGACCCAATCCAAACGTCATAGTTTTGTTTCCTCATTATTAGGAATCCCCCATATCGTTATCGCTGTCAATAAGATGGATTTAGTTGATTATAGTGAGTATCGCTACAATCAAATAAGGGAGGAGTATTTAGATTTTGCCAGCAAACTGGAAATCGATGATATCACCTTTATACCTTTGTCTGCTTTAAAGGGAGATAATATCGTTCATTCTTCTGTACATATGCCATGGTATGAAGGACCATCCTTGATGTCATTCTTAGAAAATGTTTATACAGGTGCCGGACGAAATCTAGTTGATTTCCGTTTTCCTGTACAAATGGTTAATAGACCACATCTGAATTTTAGAGGTTTTGCCGGTAGGATTGCCTCAGGAACTGTAAAAAAAGGAGATGGAATCAAAGTACTTCCCTCTGGACAGTCCAGTCATGTGAAAAGCATCGTCACCATGGATGGTGAATTAACGGAGGCCTTTATGGGAATGTCTGTGACCATAACATTGGAGGACGAGATAGATATTTCAAGAGGAGACATGATTGTTCATAGTCATAATTTGCCTCATGTTGACAACAAACTGGAAGTGATACTTGTGTGGATGGGAGATGAACCTTCAGATAAAAATAAAACCTATCTTATCAAACATAGTTCTCATTATGAGAAGGCGCTCATTACCTGCCTTAATTATCGTGTTAATCCTGATAACCTCCATAGGGAAGATGTAGAGTTCTTACAATTAAATGAAATCGGTAGGGTATGTCTGGAATTATTTAATCCGATTCCTTTTGATGAATATAGTCGCAATAGATCTACAGGGGGGCTCATTTTAATTGATCCTGATACAAACATTACCATTGGTGCAGGAATGATCATTAATCGTTCTCTAACTTATGGTAAAAATATCTATAAACATACAGGCGTTATTGGCCACTCTGAACGTTGTCTATTACTGAATAACCAACCTTTAACTTATTGGCTGACAGGATTGTCGGGGTCTGGTAAATCGACCATTGCTTTTGCCTTGGAAAAAGAATTCTATCAAAAGCAGAAACCAGTATATGTACTGGATGGTGATAATGTTAGGCATGGGCTAAATAAGGATTTGGGATTTTCTATAGATGATCGGCATGAGAATATTAGGCGAATAGCTGAAGTGGCCAGGTTATTTAATGATGCCGGTATTACTGTTATAGCTTCTTTTATATCACCCTTTGAAGAAGATAGAATCAAGGCTCGAGCGATTATTGGACCTAGAAGGTTTTGTGAGATATTTGTGGATACGCCCCTGGAGATCTGTATACAAAGAGATCCTAAGGGTTTATATAAGAAAGCTATTGATGGAAAAATAAAGGATTTTACTGGTATTAAATCCAGCTTTGAGGCTCCTGCGCATCCTCAAATCACCATTGATACAACGAAGACCTCTATAAAAGAGGCTGTTGATATCATTCAAAATTATGAGATTGGGATAGATTAACGATAGTGGAATAAGGAAGAGTTCCACCAAAAATATCTAAGGCACTACCTACTGTTAAATCTAGAGAACCATGACTCAATTGGTAGAAGTTGTTAATATCATTTTCATCTCGTATACCGCCTGCATAGGTAATGGGCTTGATGGGATCTTCGGCTAGAAGCCGGACAACTTTTTCTTGTATACCCTGTCTTTTACCTTCTACATCAGCCGCATGAATGAGGAACTCATCGCAATAGGGACTTAAGAGCTTTATTAATTCTCTATCCAGTTTTACCTGACTTATCTTTTGCCATTGGTTTGTAGCCACATAAAATTCTTCGCCTACCTGTTTGCAACTTAGATCGAGAACTAAGCGTCTGGCTGATATTTTTTTGGCAAAGGCTTTGAGACGATCCCAATGTATTATGCCATCGGTAAAGATATAACTAGTGACGATGATATGAGAAGCTCCAGCCTCAAGGTAGGGAGTGCAGTTATCAGGGGTTAATCCCCCTCCTATTTGCATCCCCTGAGGGAATGCTCTAAGAGCTGTTAAAGCAGCAGTTTCGTTCCCGGGACCAAGCATGATGATATGTCCACCATCAAGATGATCATTACGGTATCGTTCGGCGAAGTATTCACTGGAATAGGCACTAACATGATTTTCTTCCACATGGGAAGAGGATAATGTTGAGCCGACGATTTGTTTAACCTGCCCATTATGAAGATCTATACATGGTCTAATTTTCATTTGCATCACCTGTGAGAAGATTAACTAAATTATAGATATCATCCCTATTTTCTAATAGTATGGCTCCCGCCCAATTGTGGGTCATGGGGTATTCCAAGTCAACATGGTAGCGGTCGCCAATACTAATAGTTTGTTCCGGTTTAAAGCCAGTTAACTCAATAACTGTTTCAAAAGGCAGAGGATGGGGTTTGCTTTTATTTGTTGAATTAAGCCCCACTAGCTGTGGAAAAAAGTCACTGACCCCTAGAGCCTGGAGAATACGTCTTCCAATATCTGTAGGATTATTGGTAAGAGCAGCCATTTCATAGTATTTGATTAATTCATTTAGTGTTTGAATCAGACGTTTATCTTCTCTTAGATATCGTTCCGGTTCAATTAATTGAGATCTCATTTGAACAGACTGTTCAATAGAAATATCAAACATTTCTTTTAGGCTATTGCCTAAGGACTTTTTGTTTGTTTTTTGGTAAGTCCTCACTTGATTCACTAACAGTTCTTGCGGTTTTGATAAGCGGCTAGCCACTTCTTGTAATTGGACCATTTGTTGGTATTCATAAAACTCTGGATGATAGTACAGGGTCATATCAATATCAAAAACAAGGAAACGACTATCTGTATGATTAAAATATGTTTTCATAGGCCTTACAATTCTTTATTGGCTAATAGCATTTGATTGTAGTATCGAGTTTCTATATCTGAATGTGATATCTTCAATTGATCAAACAAAGACAGTATTTGTATATCTGCTTCCTTAATCTGTTCTGGTGAGGGGTCTGTCAGGAGACATTCTATTTCAATAAAATCTCCTAGATCGCTAATGTGACTTAGTTCTAGAATCCACTGATCTCTTTGAAAACGATAACCTTTCTTTTCCTTATTGATGAATATTTTAAAGCCAAGGGCTTCCATCATTCTTTGATAGGACTGGACATCGGATATTTGGAACTCGATTTCATCATTGACTTCAAGGGTCTCCAGAAGAGATTTAAACTTGTAGGTAACCCAATACTCGTTACCATCCTGGCGTATTCTAAACTTCTTCTTTGATTCTCTTGTATAACCTTCCATGAGAAAATATTGATCTTTTTTATGATATTCTTTGACAAAGTTAAAGTTTCTATTCAATAGCTCAAGGGTCTGATTCCAATCTCTAACCCATGCTTTACGTTCTATCTCTTTATGCATAGCCCTTCATCTTGTTAAACAAAAACCGGCTGAAACCAGCCGGTTTTTTTATCTAGATTTGTAATAGATCAGAGAAGCTTTTAAGAGCTTCATCCATATCACCTTTAGCCAGTACTTGTTTGGCTAATAGCTTTCCTAGTTGTACACCCTCTTGATCGAAGGAATTTATATTCCAAGTTAAGCCCTGGAAGAGAATTTTGTTTTCAAAGTGAGCCAACAGGGCTCCCAATGCTGTCGGGGTTAATTGTTTTCCATAGATCAAAGAACTAGGTCTTTGACCTGCGAAGTTTTTGTTCTTATTACTGTCGTCTTTACCTTTGGCAAAAGCAATAATCTGAGCAGCAAGATTTGCTTTTAATTTGGCCTGACTGGTTGAGCCTTCTATCTCTAGGTCAAAGGCATCCTGTGAATCTATAAATCCTATAAATTGTAAAGGTACAATATCAGTCCCCTGGTGTAACAACTGGTAAAAACTGTGTT
This sequence comes from Spirochaeta cellobiosiphila DSM 17781, assembly GCF_000426705.1. Lineage (NCBI taxonomy): Bacteria > Pseudomonadati > Spirochaetota > Spirochaetia > Spirochaetales > Spirochaetaceae > Spirochaeta > Spirochaeta cellobiosiphila. Next base: position 402,216 of record NZ_KE384554.1, on the reverse strand, counting down.
GTCCATTAGTTCCTGGTTCTCCAAAGATGACTGGTCCTGTTTGGTAGGAGACCGCTTCACCCCTACGGTTTACTGTCTTCCCATTAGATTCCATATCAGCCTGTTGAAGGTGAGCAGGGAATCTGCTGAGGGCTTGGCTGTAGGGTAGAATAGCAGTTGTGGGGTAACCAAAAATGTTCCTTTCAACAACTCCTATTAGAGCATCGAGAAGGGCAGGGTTCTTCCGTACATCTTTCTCTAAAGATAATTTATCAACTTGAGCTGCTCCTTGAAGGAACTCTTCCACTACAGATTGTCCAAATGCTAAAGCCAGAACAGCACCACCAACAGCACTAGTAGAACTATATCGTCCTCCAATGAAATCATCTATATAAAAGGATGCCAAATAATCAGGATTACCAGCGAGAGGGCTTGTTTCTGAAGTTACAGCAATCATATGACCCTTTGGATCTAATTGAGGGATACCTGCTTTTAGCATGCTTTCTTTAACAAAGCTTTCATTTGCAAGAGTTTCTTGAGTCGTCCCGCTCTTAGAAACGAGAATAAATAATGTTGTTTCAAAATTAATTTTCTTCAGGATACTGTTGGCATCATCAGGATCAACATTACTAATGAAATGGGCTTGCATTTTAATGCCTGTATTAGTACGAACATAATTCTCCAATGCCAAATACATAGCTCTAGGTCCTAAATCAGATCCACCTATTCCGATTTGAACAACAGTATCAAATTTTTTGCCTGTTGAAGACGTAATTTGTCCAGAGTGTATTTGGGCTGCAAACTCATAGATCTTTTTCTGTTCACCAGTATAGAACTTATGTAAATCTTTGCCTTCATGAACAACAGCTTCACCTTGCTGGCCTCTTGTTAAATGGTGAAGTACTCTTCGATTCTCACCTGTGTTCATGTATTCACCATCAAGAATTGCTTTGTACTTGTTAATTAAATCTTGTTCATTGCTTAGTTCTTGTAAGATGTCAATTGCTTCAGCGCTAATTTGTTTAGCTGCATAGTTATAGATAAGATGATCACCAATATTTGCAGAAAATGCTTTTACACGATCTGCTGTTAAAACCTTTTTAAGATCTTCAGGTTTAACTTCCTTTCTTAGTTTTTGAAAGGAAGCTAATTGATCGAGGTTTTTAAATTCCATTGCCATTTACCTCTCCTTAATTTGCATAAGAAGACTATAAACAATGGAACTGGTAATGTCTAGCGAAGTAAAGATTCTTGAAAAAAGTTAGTGATTTCTTCTCTGGTCTTACGATCTCTATTGACGAAACGGTTGACTTCTTTCCCACCTTTAAAGGCTACAAAGCTAGGGATGCCCATGATTTCATATTGACCGGCAATATCATTGAATTCTTCTATGTCAACATTGAAGGTTTGAATCGTGTCTGCATATTCTTTTGCCACTTCATCAATAAAAGGATCTATAAAATGGCAATCTCCACACCATTCTCCTCTGAATATCGCTATCGATACTTTATCATCAGAATTAACCATATCTGTGAACTGTTGTTTGTCTTTTAAAGCTTCCATATAGTCTCCTATGTATATAAAAATACTAATATTTATCAAAAACGCAAAATGTTATAGATAATCAAGTAGATCTTCCATTGAATTGAAAAGTATATAATCTGAGGATGATTTATGTATTTGATGACCTTTTGTAAATAAGAGGCAATCTGCTTGTATGGTCTGTGCTAATTCCCAATCATGTAGTGTGTCACCAATGACAACTATTTCATCTGTTTTGTGATTCTTAATCCAATGTTGTGCTAGTTCAATCTTAGAGGCTGCCCATATGTTGTTAAGTCCTAATATCTCTTCTACATATCTGTTTACACCAAAGTGATGCACTTGTGCATCTAATCGCTCTTGGGATGAGGCAGATAATATAATTTGCTTGTATCCCCTGATTCTTAGGGTTTCCATGATTTTAGTGACATCTTTAGTTAAAGGGCAATTCAAACTTTGAGGTTGATAGAGATTAATAAATTGTTCTGCTATCGTCTCAAAGGGAACTTTATCAAAATCAAAACCTATTTTGGTATAATAATTTCGAATAGGGAAGGTGAATACTTGTCTGTAGTCATCTGTATTCTTAAAAGCGGGAAGGCCATGCTCTTCAAGCATTCCATTGGTTATATCGATACAAAGTTGAAGATCATCCAATATGGTACCGTTCCAATCCCAGATAATGTATTTCATTGATTTGAGGTCCTAAAGATGAGGACAGACCATTTGAAACGGTCTGTCCAATATTAATTTATTCGGCGTGATAGGAAGCAGCTGTTCCTAAAATTTCGGCAGATTGACCTTCTCCGGCTTCCACCCCTTTGCGGACCATTGCCGCAACACCTGTTGATAAACCAAACAGATTGATAAAGCCATCAGCATCTTTATGGTCATATGAGCTTTCCCCGAAGGATGCTAGATCTTCCAAGTACAGGCTGTACTTAGACTTTCTTCCTGCTATAATAACGTTTCCTTTATAGAGTACCACCCTAACAGAACCTGTTGTGTACTTTGTAGCTTGTTGCATGAAAGCATCAATGGATTCTCTTAACGGTGTATACCATTTACCAGCATAGACAAGGTCGGCATATTTCTGACTCAAAGAGTTCTTGTAGCTTAGGGTATCGAAGTCCATAGTAAGCATTTCTAATTCTTTTATGGCTTTATAGAGGATAGTGCCGGCTGGAGTTTCATAAACACCACGGCTTTTCATTCCTACAATTCGATCTTCTACGATGTCATCACGACCAATTCCGTTTTCTCCACCAAGTTTGTTAAGCTTAAGAAGGACTTCAATCGGAGTCATTTTTTGTCCGTCAATTCCTACAGGAAATCCTTTTTCAAAATCAATAGTGATTTCTGTTTCTTTATCAGGAGCTTCTTTAGGGGAAACAGATAACTTGAACATGGGGTCTGTTGGTCTATTCCAAGGGTTTTCAAGGTCTCCCCCTTCATGACTGATGTGCCAAATGTTCCAATCTCTAGAGTAGATATTCTTCTTGCTAATATCTCCGATAGGAATATTGTTGGCCTTGGCATAGTCAATGGCTTGCTCTCTGGACGTAATATTCCAAACACGCCATGGTGCTATTACTTTTAATTGGGGGGCCAGGGCTTTGTAAGTAAGCTCAAATCTGACTTGGTCATTTCCTTTACCAGTACAACCATGACATAAAGCATCCGCTCCTTCTGCAAGGGCAATTTCTACTTGTCTTTTGGCCTGAAGTGGTCGTGCAATGGAAGTTCCTAAGAAATACTTTCCTTGGTATAAGGCTCCGCTTCGAATCATGGGAAAGAGAAAGTCCTTGGCGAAATCTTCCTGAATATCTTCTATATATATTTTAGAAGCACCGGAAGCGATGGCTTTCTTTTCGACTGCATCCCAATCTTCACCTTGGCCAACGTTGGTACAGATGGCAATAACCTCTGCTCCTGGGTGTTGTTCTTTTAACCATGGGATAATGATGGAAGTATCTAATCCTCCCGAATAAGCTAGTGCGATTTTCTTTATTTTGTTGTCCACTATGTTAATCCTCCGTTTGTTAGGTTGTTTAAGGATGTTCTTAATAAGGCTAATGCTTGATCAATTTCTTTTACTGTAATGACTAAAGGGGGTGCTAGCCTGATGACATTAGATCCGCATCTTAAGATTAACAATCCCTGATTTCTGGCTTCACCAATTAATTCGGCAATGGTAAATCCAGCTTTAGTCTCATCTAGTTCTATTCCTCTTAGTAGGCCCATTCCTTTAGTTTGTCCCAGACAAGAATAGTCTTGTTTGAGAAGGTCTAATTGTTGGACTAGATAATCTCCTTTATCTGTTACCCCTTTCAGGAATGTTTTGTCATTAACGACTTTCATAACCTCTAGTGCTACTGCGGAAGTCAAGGGACCTCCACCAAAGGTAGAACCATGATGACCAGGCTTTAGCAAGTCATTGATTTTTTGAGGTATTAAGGTCGCTGATAAGGGTAAGCCACCCCCTAAAGGCTTGGCTAAGGTAATAATATCTGGCTTTAAACCTACTAATTCAGAGGCAAACATGGAACCCGTTCTTCCTAGTCCTGTTTGAACCTCATCAGCGATTAAGATTATATCCAAAGATTTGCATAGCTCATTAAGGACCTGTATGAAGGCAGGATCAAAACTATTTAATCCTCCTTCTCCTTGTAATGGTTCAATAATGATCCCAGCAAAGCTATCATCCAAAGTATTTTTAAGTAACTCTATATCGTTGGGGGCTATAGTATAACAATCAGGTAATAATGGTCCAAAGGGATCTTTGTACTTAGGAGTAGGTGTTAGGGTTAGGGCCCCTAAGGTTCTCCCATGAAAAGCCCCTTCAAAGCTAAGTAGTTTAGTGTGACCTTTTCCTTTCTTGCTTAAGGAATAAAGTCGGGCAAACTTTATAGCGGCTTCGTTTGCTTCTGTTCCACTATTGCCCAAATGTACGGCATCAAATTCACCCAGTGATGTTAGTTCTTTGGCTAAACGAGTGGTCGGTTCTGAGGTATAGAGATTGGATGTATGAATTATTTTCTTTGATTGCCGCCGGATCGCACTTAATATCCCTTTATTGGAATACCCTAAGGAATTCACTGCAATCCCCGAACCAAAGTCGAGGTACTTTTTACCTCCCTTGTCCCAGAGAAACACTCCCTTGCCTTTTTCTAATTCCAGGAATGAATCTCCAAAGCTTTTAGGTAAGGAAGTTTTTGACGTTATGTATGATTTTTGCATCCTGTAACCTCCTAATGCTCAAGATGTATTTGAGTCCCCTCAGAGCCTTCAATGAGGTTGAGTAGACTATTCTCATGTGTATATTGGCCAATGACTACCTGGCCTATTCCCTCTTCCAAGCCCTTAATGGCTGATTGAACCTTGGGGATCATTCCCCCTATGATGATTTTGTCTTTAATGGCGGTATTTATAGCCATGGGAGTCATGGAAGGAATCAAAACACCATCATTTAATATTCCCGGAATATCAGAAATAAAGAGCAGGTGAGAAGCTTTAATAGCTGTAGCTAAAGCTAAAGCGGCTTCATCAGCGTTTATATTGAGAGGGTTTCCCTCTTCATCAATAGAAGGTGGTGCCAATATAGGGAAATATCCCCCTGATAGTAGATGTTTGATGAGAGAGATATCTACGTGATCAATTCTTCCTGTATAATTGCCGGAGCCTAAAGCATGTCCTTGAAAGATAGGCCCGTCGCTCCCGGAAATTCCCACAGCTTTAAGATGATTTAGTTGAGCCTTTCTCACTAATAGTTTGTTAAAACTACCTCCTAACACCATATCTACAAGGGTCATTTCCTCTTTACTTGTCATTCGTATCCCCTCTTTAAAATAGGGTTCAATTCCGAGTTTTTTGGAAAAGGAACTAATTTCATGACCTCCGCCATGAACGAGAATTATTTTGTAGGTTCCTGATATCAGGGAGATTTCTTTTAAACATTGCTCTAACTGGTTTTGGTTAGATACAGCTTGGCCGCCCATTTTGATAACTATAGTTTCTGTCATCTTTATACCTCAGCTGATAAAGGAAGGCCTAAAGAATCATCCCAGCCGAATCGAATATTGAAGTTCTGGATAGCACTACCACTAGCACCTTTCATAAGATTATCAATGGCACTGAATAGGAAAATTTGATTTCCCGATTTTCTTATGGCAATATCACATCTATTAGATCCTGCAACATCCGCTGATTGAGGTAAGTCTTCTCTAAGACCAATGCATGGCTGATCTGAGTAAAATTCCTGTAAAAGATCCATTGCTCCTGTCTCACTTAGGTCTGGTGCATAAAATGTAGATGTTACAGTCATTCCTTTAACCATTGGTACCAAATTGGGAGTAAAATAGACTTCTTCTGAGGAGCCTTCTCCATGAATATAATGTTCGATTTCATAGCTATGACGGTGCACCTTTCCAGGCGCATAGGGACCACAGTTTTCGTCTCTTTCAACATATAGATAGTTTTCTGCCAGTTTTTTACCGGCTCCACTTATGCCAGATAAGGCATTAACAATTATACTTCCCTTGATTAAGCCTTTGTTAGCAAAAGGAAGGAGGGGGAGTAGGGTTGCTGTAGGATAACAACCGGGTACAGCAATAATATTGCTTTTTTTTATATCTTGCCTATTCCATTCACACAAACCATAAACTGAGTCTTTTAGTCTAGTTTCAACAGGAGGTCTTTGACCATAGGCGATGGCAAAGACTTCAGGATCTTTTAAACGATAATCAGCTGATAAATCTATAAGTACACTTTTATCTAAAAAAGGTTCCGCAAATGGAGCACTTTTTAGATGGGGAAGTGCCGCAAATACTACATCAGGTGATTCCTTAAGGGCCTCTTCTCTACTAATGAAGCATCCCTTTGTCAACTGAGTTTTCCTGTTTAATGAGTTACCTAATCTTGGTAGACTCTTACTTATAGATTGTCCTACTTGACTTGTTGTCACTGGCATTATCTGATCAATTTTTTCGTGATTGTTGAGTAATTTTAATAATAATTGTCCAGTATATCCTGTGGCTCCTAAAACAGCTGCTTTCATTATTTATAGCTCCAATTCGGGTATTTTACTTTTGAGACTGTCCAGAAAATCATCTTGAGTGAACCCTTCTCGTATTATGATCATAATCGTATCATCACCGGCGATGGTTCCTATTTTTTCATCAAGATTAAAGTTGTCCAATGCAAGGGCTACTGAATTAGCGTGCCCTGGATAGGTACGAATTACAGCTATATTTGTGCTGAACTCAATTCCTATAAATCCTCTTTGGAAATCCTTTATATAATCCTTTTCCGTTTCTCGAATGTTGTCTTCGCCAGGCAATGTATAGTAATATCCGCTTTTTCCATCAGATACTTTGCCCACTTTTAGTAGTTTCAAATCGCGGCTAAGAGTGGCTTGAGTAACTTGAACACCTTCTTTTTTAAGAAAACCGAGTAGATCTTCCTGGCTTGGTATTCGGTGGTTCTCAATAATTTTTTTAATAATTCTTAACCGTGCTGATCGTCCCTTCACTTTTCATCCTTGCATAATTATTCGTAAATAGGGAATAAAATTACGTTTTTTTTAAAGTTTTATCAAGACTTATTCAAAAAATATTAATTCTTTTATTCCAATCTTTATCCGATACTTAAAGTAAGGTATAACCAATGTCAGTAGAATCTGTTCAAAATAGAAATGGCTCAGTCTCATTGCAGGTACGTGAAGATGGTTTAGAGGCTTATATGGATTTCATCCCCGCTCTTGGATCGGGAATGGATTTGTCAAAGGATTATATAAAAAGCTTTTTAGCAAGCCAAGGTATTAATGAAGGTATTAACTGGGATATTATCGATAAAGTATTACTTGAAATCACAGAACATAAGAAAATACTAAAAAACGTGCTAATAGCTGTTGGCAAAGCTCCTCATAAAGAAATCCCCGCCTATTTTAAGATAGAAAAAAGGTTTTTCGTTGATCCCATGGATACTTCTAAAGTTAAAGGTTCTGTTGATTACCGTGACGTTCATAGCTTTAGAGTTGTTAAGAAGGGGGAAGTCTTAGCTGTTCTTATCAAACGAAAATCCGGTGAAAATGGAATGGATGTCTTTGGTAATGTAGTTAATTATGAAAAGAAGTCCGTTGTTCCTTTGATTCCTGGTGAGAATACCTATTTTAAAGCTGGATACGTAAAAAGTAAAATTAATGGGCGTTATATCAATAATCATGAGAAATTTTGGGTGGAAGAAGTTTTGGACATTCAAAACGGGGTGGATTATCGTACAGGTCATATAGTATTTCCTGGGGATGTACACATAAATGGGGTCATACAGGATGGTTTTAAAGTTATATCTGGTGGAAATATCCAGACTAGTGGAACTCTGGATGCTACTGAGGTCCTTTGTAAAAAAAATCTTCAAGTTCATGGTGGCATAATAGGCCGGCAAAAAGCCATTGTACGTGTTGGTGGTGATCTATATTGTGATTACATTGAAAATTGTCATATTGAAGTTAAAGGTGATATCTATATAAAGCGCAATGTTATGAACAGTGAACTATATTGTCAGGGCAGTATTCACATGTCAAATGATAGTGTTCTCCTTAGTTCTTTAATTAAAGCTAAGAATAATGTTGAAGCCCATGATATCGGACATCCTGGTAGTCCTCGATCAACCTTGTATTTGGGAATGGATTTTGTTATTGAGCGTCGTATGAAACATGTACAGGAACAGCTGGAGAAAAATCAAGTTATTCTTGATAAAACACAGGATACAGATGAAACCATATCGAATCTTCAAAATGACCAAAATGCTTTGATAGAAGAAATGAACGAACTATCTGCACAATTGCTTAATCCTGAATCAATTTTGACAGTATCTGGTAGTATTGAAACAGGGACTGTTATTTATATGGAAGGTGCAGAATATCAGTTTGAGAAACCGGCAAGTCATATTAAAGTGTGCTTGGAAGAGAATAAAATACTGCAGAAAGAATTGACCTAATCTTTACCTTTCTTAGTAAAATGATTACCTTAGCAAATTGATTGTCAATATAAGGAGTTCTCAATGGCTAAGGTTCTAGCTGTCGCTTTAAGCGGTGGGGTTGATTCTAGTGTTGCCTTACAACTACTCAAAAAAGATTGGTCACAAATAGTTGGTGCCAGTCATTATATATGGAAAGATTCCCGTTGCTGCACAGTGGAAACACTAAACAGAGCAAGATACTTGTGTAAAATTAATGATATTCCCTATTATAAATTAGATTTATCACCTCAATTTAAAGTTAAAGTTGTTGATGATTTTTCAAATACTTATTTGATGGGACAGACACCAAATCCTTGTGTGCGTTGTAATGAACGTATTCGGTTTAGTCTTTTTTATGAAACATTAAAAGAGAGGCTAAGAGAAGAAGGGAGATTATCTGAAGGGGATGATTTGTATTTTGCTACTGGGCATTATGTTAAAACGGAAAAGACGGAAGATGGTTATTTTCTTAAAAGAGCAAAGGATACCTTAAAGGATCAAACATATATGCTTTATCGTATTCCAAAGAAAATATTAGAAAAGATGGTTTTTCCTTTGGGGGATATGACAAAAGCGGAAGTGGTAAGTATTGCTAGAGAGGAAAAAATGCCATCTGCTTCTGCAAGAGAAAGTCAAGATGCTTGTTTTCTTGATGGTGGTGAGTACTCGGATTTTCTAACAGAATATACAGGAAGAGACGATTTAAGCGTTCCTGGAATTATCATGGACACAAATGGCAATGCATTGGGACAGCATAAAGGATATATCCACTACACAATAGGTCAACGTAAGGGCCTTGGTTTAGGTAATGGACCCTGGTATGTTACAGAGATCAGAGCTAAGTCGAATCATATTATCGTTGGACGTCAGGAAGAATTAGGTAAAAGAGAGTTCACCATTAATGATACTAACTGGTTCTTCCATGATGAAAAGGAAAGCTTTAGTGGGTCTGTCAAAATCCGTTATCAAAGCAAAGATGTGCCCTGTTCTGTTGAGAAAGTAGGTGACGATACGTATCATGTCATTCTTGAAAAACCTGCCTCTGTTACACCCGGACAGTCAGCTGTTTTCTATGATGGTGAATATTTATTAGGCGGAGGAATTATTGTTGCGTAACCATGGACAACAAAAGTATTCCCCTACGTTAATAAGTTCTACAAGTAGGAACCCTGTTAAACCTAAAAATACTATTCCTGCATACATTTCTATATAAGAAAAGCGGGACCAGGCATCCATTATATACCAGCCTATGCCACTTCTGGAGGCATAGGTTTCTGTCATAAATAATACAGCTATACTTGTTCCCATTGTTAGGCGAAGTGTTGAGAAAACCCTTGGGAGAGAAGCTGGTAGGATGATATGAATTATACTTTGTACTGTGGAACCTCCTAAACTAGAAAAGGACTCAAAATACTTTTTGTCAATATGGCGAATACCATCTGATATGGTTATGTAGAATTGAAAAAACACAATAAGTGCGACTAAAAATATTTTTGATAAGTTCCCCAATCCAAGAAATAACAGAATAATCGGTAGTAAGGCAATCTTCGGTACAGGAAATAACATATATATTATTGGATTGAATAATTGGCTTAATTTAGTGCTTCGACTTGTTAATATGGACAATACCATGGCTGGTGTGAAAGCACATATCAAGGCGGTTACAACCCTTCCTAAAGAGATAAAAACATTTGTGACTATGGTATAAAATATTTTGGGATTTACCAGTATATGCAGAACGTCTATAGGAGAGGGGAAGAAATTTAAACTAAGGTTATAACTAACACCGAACCAGAGTAGGAGTAAGATAAAGAGAGAGGCTAATTTCCTAAACATTCATACTTCTCCTTTCCAGCTCTTCTCTGATTCTGACACATTGATTGAAGTATTGCTCTTTTAGTCTGTAGTCCTTTCCTTCTGGATGATTAGGTAGGGAGTGAAGCTGACCCTCGTTATCCATAATATGAATATAGTCAGCTAAAAATACAGCCTCTTCAATGCTATGTGTTACCATGATGATAGTGGGTCTATTCATTTGGTTTTGTAGAATGAGGAGTAAGTCTTGCATAGATTCTCTGATCATAGCGTCTAAAGACGAAAACGGTTCGTCTAAAAGTAAGAGTGTAGGGTCTAAAATAACAGCTCTTCCTATAGCTAGGCGTTGTTGTTCACCTCCAGACAATTGGTGAGGATAGGAATTTTCCCTGCCTGATAGATTTAAAAGCTTCAATATTTTATTGATCTTGTCCTGGCATACTTCTTTTTTAATTCCTCTTAGTTTTAGTCCCAAGAGCAGGTTATCATAGGCTGTCTTCCAAGGAAATAATCCAAATTCTTGTAATATGATACTTATATCTTTTCGACCTGCCTGAGCCTCTTGACCTTCTATTTTTATCTGTCCCTCTTGTGGCCGTTTTAAACCTGCCAATAAATAGAGCAAACTTGATTTTCCACATCCTGATCGTCCAATGAGGATATGAATCTTGTTGGCCTTAAATTGGTAATTCAGAGCGTGGAATATTTTTGTTTTTCCTTTGTTATAGGTGAGGGATAAGTCTTGTAGTTCTACCATTCTCTCTCATCGGGTTGCCAGCTATAGGGGTTATTTATTTCTAGTCCGGCAAGTTGTAAGACTCTGCAAACCGTGGCCTGGACTAGCTCCTCAATGGTTTGTGGTTTTGCATAAAACGCCGGAGTTGGTGGGAATATAATCCCTCCTGCTTCATTGATAGTTAACATATTTTGTATATGAATTCGATTCAAAGGTGTTTCTCTTGCCATAAGAATAAGAGATCTTTTCTCTTTAAGGGTAACATCTGCAGCTCTTTCTAATAGATTGGAAGATATTCCTGAGGCAATACGACCTAATGTTCCCATACTACAGGGAGAAATAATCATTGCCTCTGTGGAATAGGACCCGCTTGCAATCTTGTGATAGATATTGTTCAGCGGGATATCCTGGACATATTCATTATTCTGATTGAATTCACTGTACCATTGCTCCCAGGATTTTCCCGTTTCAAAGGGAATAACTTGTTTAGCTGAGTCTGTGATTAGTGTGTATACAGTTCGATTATGTTTGATCAATTCCTGGATCATTCTAATCCCATAGAGGGACCCTGATGCTCCCGTTATAGCTATAATAAAGGGTTTGCTCTCAACCATTCAGATTTCCCAATAGATAAATATCAAGAATAGTGAAAATCATAAATAAGGGGGAAAGCAATTGATTTAGGTGATAGCTAGCTAGAGGTATCCATTTAACATTGCCTTTCCATGCTATAACATGTTCCATTACTAGAATTATTCCGGAGATTGTTACTCCTATATAATATAGTTCATGTAATTGATATAGATATCCGTTAAGAATAAAGGCAAGAATTGTCACCATATGAGACAGGCCGGCAATGTACAAAGCTCCATTTTTTCCAAATCGTGAGGGAATAGAATGAAGTCCTACTGTCCTGTCATGTTCAATATCCTGAGTAGCATAAATAATATCAAACCCCGCAACCCATAGGGCAGCACCTATGGTAAGAGGGAAGTATTCCCAGGCAAAAGATCCTGATATAGCCAAAAAACTACCCATGACAGCTACAGAAGTAGTAACTCCCAACCAATAATGACAAAGAAAAGTGAAACGTTTCGTGTAAGAATATCCAAATATTAAGATAAACGCTACTGGCACTAGAATTAGGCATAGGGGATTTAATTTATAGGCTGCCAATAAGAAAATCATTAGGCATAGGATTGTGAATATCCATAATTGGTAAGGTTTTACTTTTCCAGTTGGGAGATCCCTTGTGGCTGTACGGGGATTTTCTTCATCAATATGTCTGTCGATGAGACGATTGAGAGCATTGGCGGCATTGCGTGCCCCAAAGACAGCGAGCAATATCCAAATAACTTTAGCTATTGGTGGATGACCTGCTGTTTCTAATAAAAAAGCTGAAATGGCTAGAGGGAGAGAAAAAAGAGTATGTTCTATCATGACAGCAGAGCCTATGTTTTTCATTCCTCTTAGAGATTGTCTAATCAAGTTCTAATTCCTTCCAAATTGAATCAATTTTGTTTTTTACCTCTTCCGACATAACAATGTCATCAGGCCAAGGTCTGTGGTGATTATCTAAAGGGCCTTTCTTCGTGGCATCAATTCCTATCCTTGTTCCAAATCTGGATCTAGGAGAAGCATGATCAAGGGCATCCAATGGTCCTTCTGATAAAATAAGATCTCTAGATCCGTCTATATTGTTAAATACTTTCCACATAACTTTGCTAAGATCTTGAACATCAACATCATGGTCTACAATGATAATCATTTTGGTGTACATCATTTGACCTAGACCCCAGAGGGCGTATAACACTTTATGCACATGTCCAGCATACCTTTTGCGAATGGACAGGATAGCACAGTTATGAAAAACACCTTCTAATGGTAGGTTCATATCGACTATTTCTGGTAACATCTTCTTCAGTAATGGAAGAAAAAGTCTTTCTGTAGCTTTGGCCATATAACAATCTTCCATTGGAGGTTGTCCTACTACAGTGGCGGGAAATACAGGGTTTTTTCTATGAGTAATACAAGTAACATGAAAAACTGGATATTGATCTTGTAAGGAATAATATCCAGTATGATCACCAAAGGGCCCTTCAGTCTTTAATGGTTCGTTTGGATCTACATAGCCTTCCAGTACGAATTCCGCATTCGCAGGAACTAAAAGGTCATTGGTAATGCATTTAACTGTTTCTACTGGTTTACCCCTCAGATATCCTGCAAAAAAAAGTTCTGAAATACCCTCAGGAAGGGGAGCTGTCGCTGAATAGGTAACAGCTGGATCGTCTCCTAATACAACAGATACAGGCATTACGTCCCCTTTCTTCTTGTATTTTTGATAATAGTGGGCTCCATCCTTATGAAGATGCCAATGCATGCCAGTTGTTGTACTATCATACACTTGCATACGATACATTCCCATATTTTGAGATCCTGTCTCCGGATCTTTTGTAATAACGAGGGGAAGAGTAAAGAACGGGCCTCCATCTCCTGGCCAACAAGTAAGAACAGGTAGTTGGTTCAAATCAGGATTGTGATTGATGATTTGCTGACAAGGAGCTTTTAACACCTTACTGGGAAAGAATAAACGAGCCCATTTTGCTTTTGGAAAGAAACTTCCAATATCTAATTTGACCATTTGAGAGAATCCCCAATCGATCAAATCTTCCAATTCCTTCGCTTTTGTATCAATGGACTCACTACCAAGAGCTAAAGCCATTCTTTCATAAGTACCAAAGGCATTGATCAAAACAGGATAGTCAGATCCTTTTACGTTCTCAAAGAGTAGGGCGGGGCCATACTTTTTACTGACCCTGTCAACAATTTCTGTTATTTCAAGGTGAGGACTCACTTCTTTTTTGATTCTTTTGAGTTCACCTCTTTTATCCAATTCATCAATAAAAGATTGTAGGTTTTTGTAGGCCATAATTATTTTATTACCACTTCATTGTAAGTAACGTCTATATCATTACCATATTTGTCAATCATCCAGGATTTAACGAGATCAAAGGTTTTCTTATTAGGTAGAGTAATTGTTTTGTATTGAGGCATAGGATAATTGGAAGACGCTGGCAAACGTACTTGCTCAATTAAAGTGTGACGATATTGATCTGGATTCGTGTTAATCTCATTAACTGCATTATTCCATTCGTCCTTTAATATTGATACGACTTTTTCATTCTTTGATAAATATGCTGGGCTTAAGGCTAGTACTGCCGGTGTTAAGTCCGTATTTTGTTGATCTTTAATTATGGTGTATCCTTCTTCAAGCAATGGCCATGCCATCCCTTCTGTTAAACAGGCTAAGGGAAGTTTGTTATTTTTGAGCATTTCCATTCTGACAGGGACTTGAGGTATTCCTAGTTTATTAAAACTCCCATCAGGCCATAAGGCATCCACCATAAATTCTATGACAGTGTTCTCAGAGATACCAATATCAGGGGTCGTAATACTTGAGCTATATCCTTTTGCTGCAACAATCATAAATCGACTTGTGGTGGTGGTTAGTACTTTTAGGTTGTTTCCATTTTTCCAAAACTGTAATAGACCTACTAAATCACCAGATATTCCGTCTATTTGTCCAGCCATAAGAGCTACATCCCTTTCTTTGGCACTCATAAAAGGTACTATTTCAACATGGTCCATGAGTAATAATGGTAAATTCCCTGCATCTGGCATTACACCTATTCTAACTTTATATGTATCTTTGTCCTTTTCCTGTTTTTGACCAGAACCGAAGAGTACTGGAATAATACAAATAGTAATCAGGATTAATGTTAGGTATCTTTTCATAGGATCTCCTTGAATGTTTCATTAAGTGAGGTAAGCATCATATCTATTTCTTTCTTTGTTATAACTAAAGGTGGTTGAAAGGCTAAAACATTTCTGTTTAAACCATTTTTACCAATAAGAAATCCTTTGTCTTTCATTGATTCCAGGATTAAATCAGTCACTTCCGGGGCTTGTTCATGTTGAATTTCTACTCCTAACATTAAGCCAAAACCTCTTACTTCTTTAATCCATTGATATTCTGATGCCAGTGTTGTTAATCGAGCTTTTAAATATTGACCTAATTCTTTAGCCTTATTGGTTAAGTTCTCTTTTTTGATGTATTTTAAAACGGCTAATCCAGCAGTCGCTGATACGGGGTTTCCCCCTAATGTTGAAGCAGATGGTTTTGTAAAACAATGACCTATCCCATCTGTTGTTGCAAAAAAACCAATAGGAAATCCGTTACCCAATGCTTTGGCTCCAGTGATTATATCTGGAATTATTCCATAATGTTCTGATGCAAACATATAACCTGTTCTTCCAAAACCAGTTTGGATTTCATCAGCAATGGCAAGAACTTTATGCTTGTGTAGTAAGGGAATTAATTCAGAAATAAAAGAATGCTCTAGTGTTTTAATTCCCCCATTACCTTGTATAGGCTCAAAAATGAATCCAGCAATAGATTGAGAATGTTCTTCTAGTACTTCTTCTAATTCCTTCCTATTCTCAACAAAATACATTGGTAAATGATTCAAAAAAGGATCTGTTCGCCACATTGGTATTTCTGTGATTCCTGAAGTGAGATAGGTTCTTCCATGTAAACTACCTTTAAGTGCGACAAAAGCTTCTTTTCCTGTATACATACGAGCCAAAGTCATGGCCCCATCATTGGCTTCTGACCCAGAATTACAGAAAAAACTTCGTTTGATGCTCCCAGGAAGAACATGGCTTAATTCTTCTGCCAGATTAACAACTGGTTCTGTTAAATATATGGATGTTGTATGTTGTAACTGTTGGATTTGGTTTATAACCTCTTCATTAATATCATCATTACAATGTCCGCAGGACATAACAGAAACACCACCAAAAAAGTCAATATACTCCTTATCATTATGATCCCATAGTCTTGTCCCTTTACCTTTTACTAGTTGGGGAGGGTTCTTATAAAAATGAAAGGAACAGGGTAATAGATACTCATTTTTTTTGCCCAGTATTCCTTCTGGTCCCAGGTAAGTATTTGATCTATCGCTGAGCGCCATAGGTAAGTCCTCTCTTTTGTGAAATAGACATCAATATCTGTTTCATATTCTTTTGATTTTGAATTAGGTCCTGTATCTGGTATAACAGTTGAGATGTTTCACTGATATCATAATCTTGTAATTCTAAACGAAACTCTCTGTATCCTGATTGTAGCAATTCCGATATTCTGGGGAGTAGGGTATAATCTTTGGCAGATAACATATGATAGCGGTTCCAAATATCCTTCTTTACATGTAATGATTCTGCTTCTGTGACTAGTTCTATGTCATCTGCTTCCGTTGAACTTATATCATGTTCCATATACATCATAGTGGGTCTACCATGTATCATAATCTCAGGTGTTGCATAATCCGGGTTATAGATATTTATTTTTGCTAAAGTATGAAAGCTAGAAAAGGGCATTTCTATAGATAGATTGGCAAGGCTAACACCACAACTTTTCAAGTATTTAAGAGATAAGTGGTTATAGGTATTAAGACCAGTATCACCTGCTAGATCATATTGTTGGTTATCTAAATATTCCAAACATCCTACATGATTAATGTAAATACCTTTTACAGAAATATTTTTAGCAAAATAGTTTTTAAAAAGAAGATCATCTTTATCTTTAGTCATTCGAGGCAGGGCTAGGTATAAATCTGTTTTATCTCCTATCCTGTTGGCTAAGTTTTCTATGTCATTGATAGAAGGTAATTGTGCGGGTGCTAAAGGTTCGAGGGTTAATATAACTCGATCAGCTCCCGCTTTTGATGCAACTACAGCTTGGTCAATGGAATTAACCTTAACATTTAAATGGTAGTCCTGTCGCTTAATATTAAAAATTGAATATGCAGCAAAATTATCCACGTTTAAATCTATTTCTTTTTCAGCTGTAGGTGTACTAAACATTTTACCTGTTGAGTAAAACTTTCCAGATCCTTCACCTAGGGTATTAATATTTGATATTCCTGGTTTTCCATAGGCGTATCCCGTAGAAAAGTCTCTTTTCTTGAACTCGTCAAGATTATCTACTCTTCTATATAAAGGATCCTCAAGGAATTGATCTAATGCGTCTCCATATTTATTGACTAAACTTACAATAAAATCTTTTTCCCTCATCCTTCCTTCTATTTTGAAGGACGTTACCCCTGCCAGTATCATATCTCCCAAATGTTGATACATATTCATATCTTTAACAGCCAAAGGATAAGGAGGGGCCTCTGTCACTCCTTTTATTTGATATGGCCATCGACACGGTTTCAAACATCGTCCCCGATTAGAAGACATTCCAAAAACAAAAGAGCTATACAAACACTGGGCTCCATGGGCAACACACATGTCTCCATGGGTAAAGTATTCTAGTTCAACATCACTATTACAATGAATATATCTGACTTCATCAAGAGTCATTTCTCTTGATAAAACGACTTTAGATATTCCCCTTCTGGATAAGAAATCTACCATGGTTAAGTTATGAACATTCATCATAACTGAACTGTGTAGAGGTATTGTTATTTGTCTTTCCTGTATAAGTTGAAGAAGCCCTAAATCTTGAATGATTAAACCATGAGGCTTAATCGTGTCTAGATAATCGAGGTAATCAAGTGCCTCATTTACTTCTTCAGGGTCTATAAGACTATTTAATGTAATATAAATTTTTTTGTTATGATCATTAGCTATGTTAATAGCATCTTTTAATTCCTGATTAGTAAGGTTATATCCTTTCCTAATCATACGCATGTTCAAGTGTTGGCCACCTAGATAGACAGCATCACATTTTGAAGTAATTACAGATTTGAAGATTTCAAATGTTCCGGCAGGAGCAAGTAATTCCAAATCACGATCGTTCCATTTCCTACTCATGACTGAGGAGTATAGACCAAAAATAACTTTCATAAAAGGTCATAATTAATGCCAATTAAGGGTTCTCTTTTGTACAATAACCCCCATCGTTGGACAGGGGGTATCGCTTAGATATTATTATTCAATTTTAGCCATTCTAGGGATTCATTATAGATTCTGTCTGAATACATCTTATCCACTTCTTGTAAGATAATAGATCCTATAGAAATGGAGGGGTTGCTAACTTGATAAGAAGATTTATTACCCCTAATCAGATTAACAAGTTCTTTTTTATCATCAGAGATAATGGAATAGGTATACTCTGTCGTAGTACAAAAGTCGATTTGCTTATTACTACCTTTAGTCCATGTTAATATAAGCTTTTTATTACCAACTTCCACTTGAATATCATTCTCATTATTTTGAAGAAAGGTCCAATTAAGCTTTGACCCCATCCAGCCTAAAAAGAGATATACCTGGCTTTGAGAAAATCCTTGAAGATTTATTGATTTTATATGATATAGATTATCAAGATCATCTTCTGGGTTGAACAGTCTTGCTGTTAATCGTATGAAGGGAATTAGATATTGCCAGCTTATATCTGTTAAGCAAAGATTGTATTCTTCAATTTTGCCTGATATTTCTCCAAGTAAGGCAAGATCAGCCATCTGTGAGTCTATGATTAGTTTATCTGCAAAGTTTTCAGATTGAGTCAATAATTCAGGAAAATGTTTGAATCCATCATCCCACCATAAAAAGGTAGGTATATCCCTTATCAATAAAGGCGTCCATGCTCCTGGATCTTCTCCTGTCTTGTCCGTGCCGGAATAAATGGATACTTCCTGAAAACAAACACCTCTATGTTCAAAATCTTCAATACAATGGGCACTTATTTCGGTTCTTGTTTTTCCTGGAGTGCCCAGATAAATATGTATAATACGTGCGGGACGTTTACCTAATAAAGATGACAAGGCCTCTTCTGATCTGCTAATTGTTCCATGTTTTGAGAAAATAACAATATTGAATAGACTATTTCTTGAGTCATTAGGGGCTTGTTCTCTCTGTATTTTATTCAGTTCTTTTTCAACAAAAGAAGCATTAGGTATTAGATTCATAGTCTTCTCCATTTACCTTTTTCCATTAGGTCATTGCTTTCTTCCGGTCCGGCACTACCTGACCTGTAACTATACATAGGTGGATTTTCATTAATCCAGCCATTGATGATTCGTGTAATGTAAGACCAGGAGGTTTCTATTTCATCCCTTCTTGTATAAAGGCTTGGATCACCGGTTATGGCATCTAGCAATAGTCTTTGATATGCTTCAGGAGTTTGTTCACCAAATGCATTACCATAAGCAAAATCCATATTTACTCTTCTCATAGAAGTTGATAGGCCTGGAATCTTTGCATTGATATTGAATGTGATTCCCTCTTCCGGTTGAATGTGAAGTATCAGAGTGTTCGCATTGAGAGAGGGATGGCTGTTGGGGAATATTTGGTGAGGAGGATTTTTAAAGTGTATGGATATTTCTGTTAATTTACGAGATAGTCTTTTTCCTGTTCTTATGTAGATAGGAACACCCGCCCAGCGCCAGTTTTCTATAAACACCTTAAGGGCCACATATGTTTCCGTTAATGACTTTGGGTCTACACCTTCTTCTTCCTTATAAGATTTGACTTCTTCTCCCTCTACAATACCTCTATTATATTGCGCTCTTCGTGTGTACTGACCAACTTCTTTTGATGTTATTGGCTTTAGTGAACGTAGCACTTTGACCTTTTCATCACGAATAGAGTCGGGGTTAAGATCTGCTGGTGGTTCCATGGCAATCAATGTTAATAATTGAAAGATGTGGTTTTGAACCATATCCCTCAATATTCCTGATTTTTCAAAGTAATTAGCCCTTGTCCCCACACCGATTCCTTCGGATACTGTTATTTGAATATGGTCAATGTGTTTATTGTTCCATAATGGTTCAAATATACTATTCCCAAATCGGAAGATCAGTAAGTTCTGAACCGTTTCCTTCCCTAGGTAATGGTCTATTCTATATATTTGTTTTTCTTCAAAATAAGTGCTCAAATGGGTATTTAGCTTTTTGGCTGTGGCCAGATCCCTGCCAAAAGGTTTTTCTATAATGATACGCGCATAAGCTGTGTCAGGATTGGCTAAGCCATTCTTTCCCAAGTTTTCTATAATCGCTTCGTAGGAAGTCGGTGGTGTTGATAAATAGTAGAGAGTCCCTCCAAAACCGTTTATTTTGTTAAGCAATTCCTTATATCCTTTGGGATCTTCAAAATTACTGGAAATATATTCTAAACGGCTTAGGAAAGCTTCCTTTTTATCAGAAGATATGGAGTCAAATTTGCCGCCAGATAGCATTTTTCTACCTTCATCTCTGAAAGTTTCATCTGTCCAGGTTCTTCTGGCGAAGCCTATTATCTTAAATTGATTGATTCTTCCCTCAATAAAAAGATTAAATAAGGCAGGTATTAGTTTCCTTCTTGTTAGGTCTCCTGTTACTCCAAAGATTACCAAAGAAAAGGATCCTGTTTCCTTTGTAAATTCTAAACCTGATAAAAGTGGATTATTATTCATAAATTAACAATATGAATAGCTGAATAAAAAATCAATTAAAATCTCTAAGTAACTTAGCTAAAGGGCCATTAGTATTGCAAAAAAAAGATACAATGCATATAAAATATGCCTATCGTAATGTGATTTATTAGGTATTATCCTGAATCACACATCGAAATAAAAGACCTCTAGGTTTGTAATATGGCTAATTTTTCCGATTTGGGATATAGGCAACTTTTTGATGATGTCTGGTATATAGATAATACTGGTTCGACTATGGATGATGCCCGTATACTCATAGGCTCTGGTGATAATTCAGATTTTTGTCTTGTAACAGCTTATCAATCAAATGGTGTTGGTCGTGGTAGTGGACGTGTTTGGGATAGCAGGGAGGGGATGAACCTATTGTTTACACAAACTATATCTGAATCACAGTTAGTATTATCTTCCCAATTAATCCCTTTATGGGTCGCTTTTAACCTAAAAGCAGTCCTTCAGAATATCGTTAGGAAAGAACTGTATATTAAATGGCCCAATGATATTTTGTATGAGAATCGAAAGATATCCGGCATCCTATGTCAAAAGTATAAGAATCGTTATATCATAGGCATTGGTCTTAATGTTAACCAAACCTCCTGGCCTAGTTCTTTGGAGAATAAATCTACTAGTCTAAAGCTTATTGATGGATTAGAGCGTAATACGCACAATATATTAGAAGATTACCTGTTCTATCAAAAAGATCACTATGATTTCGATATTAAGAAATTTGCCGAATCCCTATGGGGTCTCAATCACCAAGTTACTTTTACAGCAGGAGTCTCAACTCGCTCAACAGAAGGTATTATCAGAGGTGTAAATCCTGATGGTGGATTAGTACTGGAATGCTCAGGAAGGGAGAAGGTTTATTACTCAGGTGAAATATCCTTTCATCGTTAATAGGCTTTTTGGCGGGAATAGGGAGGTATGATTTCTTTTTTGACCGTTTCTGGTATCTTATAACTATCTGGTTGTAAATGGCGTTCCCATTTAATGTAGAAACTAAGATGTTCTTCCCAGCCTTCAATATTTGATCCACTAATAGTTGTTGTGCTTCCTCCAGGAAAGGCTGTTAAGTATTTCTTGCCACTAATTCGTGTTGTGCCCAAAGTGATGGGGACAATGTTTTGTCCTCCTAAGTTCGGGAAGATTAATGATATATGTTGTTGGCCTGAATTAAAATTAAAGGCATTGCCCCAAAGAATCGATCCCTTTACCGGATCAATTTTTTCTTTACCACCTATCCCAGTAGTATCTCCCGTTTGAGCTATGACAGGAACAAATCTGTTCAAAGGAATGAGTGGTAACTCAATAGGCGCTAAGGTATCTATTCGCCCTTTGAAGCTGGGCGGGTAACTTACTGTGTAGCTGATGAATAAATGAGGAAATTCTACAAAAGATAAATACTCAATAATAAGCTTTGCCTTGGAGGTGTTTGTTTCTAAATCAAGGACTTCTCTCATCCCCCAATAATTATCCCCTGTTATAGAAAAACTACTTCTTGTATGAAAATTTTGGACTCCCTGTTCTGTTTTAATATATGAGCTAATTGGACCTAAACTTGTATAGCTCGTAGGAGGAAAGCTTACTTTTGATAATCTTCCATCAACAAAATGGACAAACTCAGTTGCTAATTGGAATTGTGTACTCCCTTGCATGTTGAAAGACAAATCTCTATCAGGTATTCCTCCCACCATACCCTCAGGTATTTTATGCGGGTTTTGTTTTGGGAAGTAATATTTTCTTAATCCTTTATGTATGTTGACTAATTTTGAATCGCCCCCATTCTGTAGGCTGTCTTCATATGGTTGGAAATAGGGAGCTTTGCTGGCTGGGCTTAAGGAGGGAACTCCCTTTTTTAAAGTTTTTGAGGATAAGGGTACTAAGTTTGAAGAGGGAAGGAGGTTAAAACTTGGTAAATCATCTGTTAGAGATATATCCCGTGGTGATAAACAATAAAATATTGTAGATCTTGACCATCTCTTCTTATCTAGGACCTTGCTTATATCATTAGGATCAATGTGCACATGATAATAGTATTTTTTATTAATCTCTATAGTTCCCACTGCTTCTTTACTCTCTTGAGAATTTAAGAAATAGATAGGGGTTTTAACATTCCACTCTTTTGTGTTGTAATTTTTATGTGTTTCAAGAATCAAACCTTTAATAGCAGGCATTTGCAGTGCTTCACAGACTTCAATACCTCTCTGGGTTTCAATAATTCTCTCTTCTTTTGATAAATAAGATAGATTACTCCCTGAATAACCTGCAAGGTAAAAGGGGGAATCGATAATACGCTTATATAGAGTGGAAAAGTCCTTATTATCCATAGTAGATTTTAATTCTAATAGTGATAACCCTGTAAACAACCAATAAAAAGATCCAGAGTACTCTGATGATTCTATATACTGTATAAACTTACCCAGATATTCAATGTTTTTATAATTACCCGGTAGAAAGCGAAGATCTATCAGTAGTTGGGATTCTTTTACTTGTGTCATAAATATACTTTTCTCATTATTTTAGTCCCTAGTCAAGGTTATTAGTTTTTATCTTATAGGTCTTGATGATTGGTAAAAGAATTAGTATCTTGTGTTCCGGACAAACGTCCATTATATGTTACTATGAAATAAATAAACTTTTAAAATCTTTTATCAATAAGGGAGAAAAGATGGCTAAACAGTTGATGTTTGAAGAAGAAGCTCGACGAAACCTTCTTCGCGGCGTTGAAAAGCTGTCCAACGCTGTTAAGGTTACTTTGGGACCTAAGGGACGAAATGTTTTACTAGACAAGAAATTCGGTGCCCCAACAGTAACTAAAGACGGAGTTTCCGTTGCACGTGAGATTGAATTAGAAGACCCCTATGAAAATATGGGTGCTCAACTTCTTAAAGAAGTTTCCATTAAGACTAATGATGTTGCTGGAGACGGTACGACAACTGCCACAGTTCTTGCTTACTCTATTGCACGAGAAGGTCTTAAAAGCGTAGCAGCAGGTATCAATCCTATGGGAATTAAACGTGGTATTGATAGAACCGTTGAAGCAGCCGTTGAAGAAATTGGTAAGCTTGCCAAAGAGATTAAAGATAAAGAAGAGATCTCTCAGGTAGCAACAATATCTGCAAACAACGACAGAGTTATTGGTGATGAGATTGCCCATGCAATGGAAAAGGTTGGAAAAGATGGTGTAATCACTGTTGAAGAATCTAAAACAATCGAAACCACAACTGACTTTGTTGAAGGTATGCAATTTGACCGTGGTTATGTATCACCATACTTTGCTAGTAACCGTGATACGATGACTGCTGTATTAGATAGTCCTTACATTCTAATTTTTGATAAGAAGATTTCAAACATGAAAGATCTTCTTCCAATCTTAGAAAAAGTAGCACAGGCTTCAAAACCTTTATTGATTATAGCAGAAGATGTTGAGGGCGAAGCTCTGGCGACTCTTGTTGTAAACACATTAA
Source organism: Spirochaeta cellobiosiphila DSM 17781 (assembly GCF_000426705.1). Classification (NCBI taxonomy): domain Bacteria; kingdom Pseudomonadati; phylum Spirochaetota; class Spirochaetia; order Spirochaetales; family Spirochaetaceae; genus Spirochaeta; species Spirochaeta cellobiosiphila. The sequence continues at coordinate 378,188 of NZ_KE384554.1, read as the reverse complement.
GAGGAACTTTGAATGTTTGTGCAGTAAAGGCTCCAGGTTTTGGTGACCGACGTAAAGCTATGTTGGAAGATATTGCAGTCCTAACTGGTGGAGAAGTTATCTCTGAAGAAGTTGGCCTTAAATTAGAAAATGCCGAGATTGCTCAGCTTGGACAAGCAAAGATGGTTAAGGTTGAAAAGGAAAATACTACTATCATAAATGGAGAAGGGTCTGCCAAGGATATCAAAGAAAGAATTGGACAGATTAAAGCTCAGATCGAAGAAACCAGTTCTGATTATGATAGAGAGAAACTTCAAGAAAGATTAGCTAAGCTTGCTGGTGGAGTTGCCGTAATTAATGTTGGAGCCCCAACTGAAGTTGAACTCAAAGAAAAGAAGCATAGAGTAGAAGATGCTTTAAGTGCTACAAGAGCGGCCATTGAAGAAGGTATAGTTCCTGGTGGTGGTTTGACTCTTATTCAGGTAGCTAAAGCTCTTGATAGTTTAGATCTTGCAGGTTGGACTGAGGAAGAATTGGTCGGTTACAGAATTGTAACAAGATCACTTGAAGAACCTATCAGACAAATTGCAACAAATGCTGGATTAGATGGATCTATTATTGCAGACAAAGCCAAGAATGAAAAGAAAGGTATTGGTTTCGATGCCTCTAATATGCTTTGGACAGATATGGTAAAAGCTGGTATCATTGATCCTGCTAAGGTTACAAGATCAGCATTACAAAATGCAGCTTCCATATCCGGACTGCTTTTGACAACAGAATGTGCTATTACAGACCTTCCTGAAAAAGAAGAGGCTGCTCCTATGGGTGGTGCTCCTGGTATGGGAGGAATGGGTGGCATGGGCGGCATGATGTAATCTGGCCGACAAGCCCGGAAAAGTTTAAAAGCCGGTTTTATACCGGCTTTTTTTTATAGGAGGACATATGAAAGGTGTTGATTTTCCTTTTACAATTGGTTACTCAGAGGGATCGGCAGTCATGGATAAGAACTCCAAGAACCGATTCAAGAATTCCAATATAGAGGATCTTCTGGATAAAGGGTTATATAAAATAGCATTTAGCAAAGCGCTCATGGACAACAACCAGGAAGACATGCAGAAGATTCTTGATTATTACAATAGTAAAAGTCCAAAAAAATATCCTAATACTGAAGTTTTAAAAAAAGTATTTGGAGTTTTTTCTGTTCCTGAGGGAATTAATAAGACGATCATTGTTTAAGCTTTCAAGTTTCCTTGACGGCCTATAGCATTCATGATACTTTTTTTCAAACTTGCAAAATCTTAAGGATTGGTAACTATTATGTTTTTAAACCAACTATTACTCCAGACATCCGGGACTCCTGGTCCAGAGATGATGGGGACATTGATCACATTTGGTCTTGTATTCTTAGTTTTTTATTTTCTGATCATTAGACCTCAAAACAAAAAGCAGAAAGAGACTAAGAAGATGATTGCTGCTATTAAGAAAGGGGACAAAGTCACTTCTATTGGTGGGATCAAAGGAATCGTTCACACGGTAAAAGAAGATTCTGTTCTTGTTACTGTAGATGACAATACTAAATTAGAGTTCACTAAGGGTGCTATATCTGATGTCGAAGTAAAAGATGCCCCTAAACCAGTAGAAAAGAAAAAAGATAAAAAATAAGTATTCTGGAGAACAAGAGAATGAACAAAAGAAACAGATTCTTGATCACTTTACTTGTTATAGCTTTTGCTGTTTGGTTTCTCTATCCAACGGTTAAATGGTATGCTTTTACAGGTGAAGATGAGCAGACACTAGCAGGAAGCTCAATTGATCAGATCAGAACTTATGCACAAGGTATGAGTCAAAAAACACTCAGTGATTTGCTGAAAAAAAATAAAAACGCTCCTGATACTCTCCTTAGTAGTGATTTGGACTTCCTGATAAAAGCAGCTAAAGATAATTATAAACTAGCTGATCAAGAATATCCAAAGACCTGGACCGTTGAAGCTGTCTTTAAAGGTTTTCAGAATAAAGATGAGATCATCACTGTACTGGAAAGACATTATAGAGACTATGCCCTTAACTTAAAGTCTCAAAAAAATAAGATTCTTAAATTAGGTTTGGACTTGTCTGGTGGTATGAGTGTCGTACTTAAAGCAGATATGGATAAGTTAGCCAAAACTTTAGGCAAAAAAACTTTGACTAATGAACAAAGAGAAGACGCTATGAACGGTGCTCTGGAGATCCTTAATAACCGTATTGATAAATTCGGCCTAACAGAACCTCAAATACGAAGAGAAGCTGGTGGTGAACGTATATTTATTGATATTCCTGGAGAACCAGATCCTTCAATTGTTGAATCTTTCATAAATGATTCAGGTTCTTTACGATTTCAAATCGTAGATTCTGAAGCCACGGCTACATTACAACAATATATAGCCACACATCCTGGTGATTCTTTTGATACAGAAGGACAATTAGACCTCCCAGAAGGTTTATTACCCATTAATACTACCGTTCTTAATATGTATGATAAAGATGATTATGGTATGGATGTTTTCTCAGGTAGGATAGTACTTCATTCAGAAGATAAGTATAAACTTGACGGTTCTCATATCACAAATGTACAAATTGGTTCCAATGCTATAACCTCTCAGCCAACAGTTAATTTTCAGTTGGATCCTGAAGGGGCCGAGCTATTTTACACTTTAACCAGTGAGAATACAGGTAAATCTATGGCTATTGTTATGGATGATAAAGTTAAATCACGAGCCAATATTACAGAAGCTATTGCTGGTGGATCTGTGCAGGTTTCCGGGTTTAATGCCTCTGAGGCTAGTGATCTAGAAATTATCTTGAAAACTGCGTCTTTACCAGTAAGTCTTGTCATAGAAAATTATGAGACTGTAGGGGCCTCTTTGGGTGCTGATGCTATTCACTCAGGGGTCAAAGCAATAGCTTTGGGATTTGTCCTTGTTATTGTTTTCATGTTTATCTATTACAAAGGTGCTGGTTTAGTAGCAGATATTGCTTTGCTTCTTAATCTCGTGTTTATGGTAGCTATTTTAAGTACCTTCGGTTCAACCCTAACCCTTACTGGTATAGCTGGTATTATTCTTACAGTTGGTATGGCTGTCGATGCTAATGTAATTATCTTTGAGAGAATCAAGGAAGAATATCTATTAGGTAAATCAGCATCTGCCAGTGTAGAAGCTGGATTCAAAAAAGCTTTCTGGACGATTATGGACTCAAATATTACAACTTTTATAGCTGCTGTCTTCTTATCCTATCTAGGATCAGGACCTATTCAAGGTTTTGCCCTTACATTAGCAGTGGGTATCATTAGTTCCATGTTTACAGCCTTATTCGTGTCCAGACTGATATTCGATTTTGGATTGGAAACACTAAACATGAACAAGCTTAGTATAACTTGGAGGAAGGTGAAATGATTCAATTTACAAAAATCAGATGGATTATGATATCACTTTCCTTTGTGCTCATATTCAGTGGTATTGGTACAACAATCGCTAAGGGTGGTTTCAATCTTGGTATTGACTTTGAAGCTGGTTTGACTCAAAGACTTGTCATTGACAAGGATGATGTGAATATCGAGGAGTTAAGATCTGCACTAAGTGGTTTTGAAGGACTTCAAGTTCAAACTATGGGTGGGGTCAATGAGTTCCAGATCCGTGTTAAAGACACTGGTGAAGAGAATTTTCAGGAAATGGCAAAGGCCAAGATTGGTGAAGAATTAAGCTCAGTATTTGGAGCTTCTTCAATTACCATTCGTGGTTCAGAATATGTTGGACCTAGATTTAGTCAAGGTTTGACAACCAATACAGTTTGGTTAATTGTGTTAACCCTTTCTATAATTCTTATCTATATCTGGTTTAGGTTTAAATTAGCTTATGCTGTTTCTGCTGTTGTTGCTACACTTCATGACTTAATCATCATGATTGGATTTATTGGTGCTACAGGTATGGAAGTATCAACAGCAACAATCGCGGCAATACTTACGATTATTGGTTATTCTTTGAACGATACAATTGTCGTTTTTGATAGAATCAGAGAGAATAGAAGTATTATGAAAGATAGCGATCTTCCAACAATTGTTAATACTAGTATTACTCAATCTTTGAGTAGAACTATTATTACATCATTGACGACTTTGATTGCTGTTTTAGCTATCTATTTCTTCACCTCTGGTGATATTCAGAACTTTGCATTGGCTTTAGTAATTGGAATAGTTGTGGGTACTTATTCTTCAATCTTTATTGCTAGTCCTGTATTCATGGGATTAACAAAATTAATTGGGGAAAAGAACGTAGAAAAATCCTGATAATTATATAAATGAGAGAAAGGAGCTAAACCATAGGGGTTAGCTCCTTTTTTTTATTTCCTTATTTCTAAAACAAGTCCATTTAAAAAATTACGTAGAACTTGGTCTCCACATTCCTTGTAGTTACGGTGACCTTTTTTACGGAAGAAAGCTGATAATTCACTTTTTGAAAGAATAAAGTCTTTGTTTTTAAAAATCCTTAAAATATCCTCATCCTTATATTCAAAAGCTATCTTTAGCTTTCGAAGAATGACATTATTATTAAAAAAATTAGATGCATTCTTATTCTTGTTATCACTAGGTCCTCTTTTCTCAACAATCAGACCATCCAAAAAAGCTTCCAGAACTGAGGTTGGACATTCTACAAAGTTTGAATCTGTTTCTTTAGCTGTATAATTTTTAATGTTCTCTGTTTCGATTTTTACACCAGACAGCTGACATATTTGGACAAGTTTGATGTCATTATAGTCTAATGCATACCTCAGTCTGCGCAAGACATCGTTGTTAATCATGTTACTCTCCTAAATAATAACAATATAAAATATATATTATTATGAGTATAGAAAGAGTTAATTGAATTAGTTGATATTTGGGGCCAATTATTAAATTCTTGTTCTGCTACTTCAAAAAAGCAAAGACTGGCAGCAAATAGATATAGATAAGGAAGGGGTGTTTTTTCGTTGCAAAGGATTTCAAATTCCTCTATCTTGATCAAGTGGAGGAATGATGAAAAAATTTGGAACCTTCTCGGGAGTATTTGTCCCTTCCTTTGAGGCTATCCTAGGAGCAGTACTTTTCCTGATTTTGCCTAACCTGGTTGGTAGAATGGGAATCATAGAAATGATCGCTATTATTGTATTGAGTAATACAGCCACTTTGGCCACAGCTTTCTCAATAAGTGATTGTACGACTAATTTACAAAATGTTGGACCAGGAGGAATGTATGCGATTGCTAAACGTTCACTTGGCAAGGCTTTTGGTGGATCTATTGGTATACAATTATTTTTAGCTCAGTCTGTTTCTATTGGTTTTTATTGTATAGGTTTTGCAACACCTTTACAGCCCATCATAAGTAAGTTACCTTTCGTAGCTCAATACGTAGATCAGATGGGACTAACAATTTTAGAACAGAAGCAAGTGATAGCCACAATAATAGCATTGATATCCTTTATCGCGGCCATTGCCGGCGCTGATTTTATTGTAAAAATCCAAATGGTTATATTCCTTATTTTATCTGTCTCAGTCGGGGCTATTATGATCAGTCCTTTGATTAATCCTGTTGGAGTCCAAGGAAATCCCATATTTACAGATACAGTCAACTGGCGAGGAGTTATGGGAGGATTAGGCTTTTGGGCTGCCTTTACCATGTTTTTCCCAGCTGTAACAGGTATAGATGCTGGTGTCGGCATGAGTGGCTCTTTAAAGGACCCTAGGAAAAGTTTAGGTAAGGGTACTTTTACTGCTATTGGAATTACCACTTTAATATATTTAGCTGTTGTTGTTGTCTTTAGCTTAGTGGAGCAGCATCGTTTGATAGGTGTTGGAGAAAATGTACCTGACGTCGTTGACCTATTTAGAGGTGTGCCTTTTATTCCTGTAATATTACTAATGGGAATTCTATTTGCAACCGGTTCTAGTGCTCTTAGTTATTTTATGACAGCACCTAGAACTTCACAGGCTTTGGCCAATGATAATATACTTCCCAAGTTCCTGAATTTTCTAGCAAGGGATTTTACTCCAAATGGAAAGGAACCTAGATGGGCTACTGTCTTAACCTTGGCCATTGTTATCCCCATAATATGGTCTGGTGATGTAGGTACCATTTCAACCGTAGTAGGTATTTGTTTCCTTGTTGTCTATGGATGGGTTAATTTAGCTGCTTTCTTCGAAAGAATAAGTGGTAACCCTTCTTTTAGACCAACTAATAAAGGTCATTGGTCTATTAGCTTATACGGATTCTTAGTCTGTATGATGGTCATAGCCATGTTTAATATTATAGTTGGTGCATTAGTCTTTGCCAGTCAGTTATTGATATTCCTTCTTCTTCTTAGATTTAAATCGAACAATAAATTAGAAGGAGTCTGGTGGGGATTACTTTTCCGTATCATCAATTGGGGGAATACCCGAATTGGACGTATCATTCAGGGGACTAAGAACTGGCGTCCTATTGTGGGAATCTTTTGTTTTTCCGATAGAAGTGAAGAATCAGAGCAAGCTCTTATAATGTCTGAACAAATTTCTCGATTCAAAGGGATGAGTTTGGTCAATGTTCTTAAAGCTGCAAAGGATGATGAAATGTATTTCACTATGCCCAAAGGTGCTCAGATCCTGGATGTGGATGGTGATGATTACAGTCGTTCCATTATTTCAGTATCACAGGCCGCAATTCCTGGGGGCTTATCCATGAATACAGTAATATTGCCAGTAGATTCTCGTCTGAATTTTACGGCAATTATTGAAAAACTTGTGCATTTGGGCAAGAACGTCCTATTAATGAAACCAGGGAAAATTGCAGATGCCGCAGAAGATCGTATTGATGTATGGTGGAAAGGTAAAGAAAACGGTAATCTTATGGCTCTTCTTTCCTATATAATAAGTGAATCAGAGCATGGTCATCGACGGCATATAAGGGTCATCCGTAAGTTGTTCCATGGAGAGCTAGAGGAAAAAGCAAGACAGGAAATGACGACTTTATTGGATGGTGCACGTTTAAAAGGGGAAGTGCTTATCCTTCCTGAAAGTGATGAGTCATTTCAGACAACCCTAGAAGTTCATTCTTCTGATGCCAATCTGATTCTTATGGGGATGCCAGGCCAGAAAGCTGGTGGTTTAGCCAAAATGTTTTCATTAGATAAAATGTATTTCACAAAAGAGTTGGAGAAATATGAAAAATTGCCACCCGTACTTTTTGTAAAGGCGGCAAGTATAGTTGACCTCTTAGAATAGATAGGAATTAAGCAAGGAGAAACTGGTGGAAATCTTCGATTTTTTCTAGTTTCTCCTGTTTCATATAATTAATAATTCCTTCTAACACCTGTTCTGTAATAGTGGGATCTACAAAGTTAGCCGTTCCGATTTGAACTGCACTGGCTCCAGCCAACAAATATTGAATAGCATCATTAGCTGTCATAATTCCTCCTAAGCCTACAATAGGAATATCAACGGCTTTAGCCACTTGGTAGGTAAGTGCTATGCCTACAGGTAGTATGGCTGGTCCCGATAAACCTCCTGTAACATTAGATAAAACAGGCTTTTTTGATTTTGTATCAATAAGCATACCCTTTAAGGTATTAATACAACTCAGTGCGTCTGCTCCACCAGAAACAGCTGCTTTTGCTGTTATTGTTATATCTGTAACATTAGGAGTGAGTTTTATGATTAGGGGTTTTTGAGTACGCTTACGGAGTTGTCCAACCAGACTTTCTACTAATACAGGATCTGTTCCGAAGCTTATTCCTCCACATTTCACATTAGGACAGGAGATGTTAATTTCATATCCCCATACCTCTTCAAACCCATTCAGCCTTTCTACTACCTGACAGTAATCTTCTTCTGATCTTCCTGCCACATTTACGATGGTAGCACCCTGATATTTCTTCAAAAAAGGTAACTTCTGGCTAATAAAGTTATCTAATCCTACATTGGCTAAGCCAATGGCATTCAGCATTCCTCCTGGAGTCTCTACTATACGAGGGGTAGGGTTCCCTTCCCGTACTTCTGGTGTGATTGCTTTTGTATATATTGCTCCCAGATTATTGATATCCAAGAAGGGTGCGTATTCCTGTCCATACCCAAAGGTTCCAGAGGCTACACCTACTGGATTTTTAAGAGTTTTATTCCCAATCCGTACTGTTATGTCCATTTTATTGTTTTTCCTTCCATTATCGGACCTTCAACACATACCCTGGCTTTTTCTCCAGATTGTAGATCAACAACGCAACCCATACAGGCTCCGACCGCACAGGCCATATATTCTTCCATACTGACCCATACTTCATGATTGAAATTATTTAGTTGGCTCATTGCTTTTAACATACCTGCAGGTCCACAACCATAGAGACCGGAATCTTGATTGACCAATGTTTTTAATCTATCAATTGTCGTCCCATGGAAGCCTTGAGAACCATCATCTGTACATATTTCTAGTTGAACAAGCGGGTCAAGATTAAGTTGAGGAATAAGTTCCTTGGTCCGAACTCCCAGTATAAGAGTACTTTTTTTGCCCTTTGAAGCTAGATAGTTAGACCAGTAAACCATGGGGCCGGTTCCAATTCCACCAGCTAAGCTAAAAATAGGTTTGTCCGTATCAACAAAATGATTCCCCAATGGGGCCATGATATCAATGAAATCACCCTCTTGTTTTTCTGTAAGTAGTTGAGTTGATAACCCTCTGGTTTGGTAAATAAAAGAGGCTTCTCGATCTGTTTTATTATACCCACTAAAAGCAAAGGGTCTTCTTAATAAGGGAGATATGCCATCCTCCACTCGAATAGTGAAATATTGACCTGGCTGAGGCTGTTTATAAACCTCAGGCCAATAAAAATTCATTTCATAGTAGTCACGAGAGATTTTTCTCTGACTTGTTATGGTTGTTTTAAAGATCTCCATCAGATAATCTGTTCCTTCCACTTGTCAAAATTAAAATGGGAAGCACTAAACACTTCCCTGTCTAAGTAAGTATTTAATTGATCAAAACGATCGGCTATCTCCGGATCTATGGTATGTTCCATCTTACAAGCAATATCTGAAGCCTCCTCTTCGGGATAGCATAGAACTTTATGAAGAAAATTAGTAAGAACTACATGTCGCTTTTTGACCGATTTAGCTATGTTTAAGCCTTCTTCGGTTAAACTGATAAAGGAATTCTTTTCATAATTCACAAGTTCTTTCTTTTTTAACGTTTTTAAAGCTCCTGTGACAGAAGGCATCTGTACTGATAGAGCTTCTGCTATATCCTTTACACGGGCAACTCTGTATTTAGTCTCTAAGGCCAATATTGCTTCCAGATAGTCTTCAAGACTTGGAGAAAGTTTTAAAGTACTTTTCATCATTACATATTAGCATAACTTAAATATTTATCGAAGATAGATATTTGTCTATCTATCCAATAGGGGCTTGTCATTGATACTAGGAATCAATGTATAATTTAATAAGACAAATAATGTCGTATTAATTGACCTTTTCTTTACTTGTGATTAGTATATTATGAAAAAGATAAGGTAAGGTGAATGCTAAAGATCCATAAAAGAATTAGTTATGCTCTTATTACCTTGAATTATATCAAGGAACAAGAAGGGCCAACAAGTTCAAGGGAGATTGCAGAGAAATTTAATTTGCCTTTAGAACATATTGCCAAAGTCCTGCAGAGTCTCGTAAGAGCTGGGATTATCAGTTCAATACAAGGTCCTAAAGGTGGATATTATCTAGAGCAGGATTTAAATTGCCTGTCTTACTTGGACTTAAATTCCGCTGTATTAGGGGAAAATGGTTTTCATAATTGCATACATTCGGACAGCTGTTTGCTATATGAAAACTGTGACGTCATGTTACCCATCCAAAGGTTGGGCAATCGAATCGAACAGTTATTGGGTCAAATACCTGTAGCTGAGTTATTGGCCGAGGCCAATACTTCAACAAACGCAATTTGTAAGGAGTAAAGTGTGTCAGAGACTATTTTGGACGTTAAAGGCCTACGGAGTCAGGTCGAAGAATCCCATACTGAAGCAAAGAAGGAAATCCTTAAAGGGGTTGATTTAACTATAAAATCCGGTGAAATCCATGTACTAATGGGTATTAATGGTTCCGGTAAAAGTACATTAAGTAATGTTTTAATGGGACATCCCAGTCATGAAGTGATAGGGGGAGACGTTACTTTTAATGGAAAAGATTTATTAGATATGGAAGTTGATGAACGGGCGAGAGAAGGATTGTTTTTGGCTTTCCAATATCCCGATACGATTCAGGGGCTTCCTTTAGGTACTTTTCTAAAAAGTGCTGTTGAAGCCACACGAGGTGAGGAAGTCCCCTTTAGAACTTTCAAAAATGAATTGGATGAAGTAATGACTCAGCTTAATATTCCAAGGGAATTCTTAAGCCGTTCTCTAAATGATGGTTTTTCCGGTGGTGAGAAGAAGAGAACCGAAATGGTTCAGATGAATCTTCTCAATCCTAAGTTGGCCATTCTAGATGAAACAGATTCTGGATTGGATATTGATGCTCTTAAGCTAGTGTTTGAAAACATAAAAGCTCAATCCGGTTCTGATAGAAGTTACCTTATTATTACTCACTATAACAAGGTTCTTGACTTTATAACTCCTGACAAGGTTCATATCATGAAAAACGGAAAGATTGTAAAATCCGGCGGTCCAGAGTTAAGCAAGAACATCATCGAACAAGGGTTCGAAGCTGTTATCGGATCTGATAATTAGGAGAAATACCATGTCACAAACAGATAACCAAGTTGCTGATATAAATAAGAATTTTGATGAACTCTATGGTTGGAAAACTGATTCATCAAAGTATTTGCTAGATACAAATAAAGGGTTAAGCGAAGATGTTATACGCGCCATCAGTACAAAAAAAGATGAACCCAAATGGATGCTTGACTTTCGATTAGGCGCTTTAGCCAAATTTAATGCTATGCCTGATCCCACATGGATTGATAGTAGTATCTTTGAAGGTATCAATTATGCCGATTTGTACCTTTATGCTTCTGCTTCTGATAAACAATATAACAATTGGGACGACGTTCCAGAAGATATTAAAGATACCTTTGACAGATTAGGGATTCCTGAAGCAGAACGTAAGTTCTTAGCAGGAGTAAGTGCACAGTTTGAATCAGAAGTAGTCTATCATAGTATTCAAGAAGATCTTGAGAAGAAGGGAGTTATTTTCCTTGATATTGATTCGGCTCTAAAAAAGCATGAGGACCTTTTCCGCAAGTATTTTGCTACCATTGTTCCCCCTGATGATAATAAGTTCGCTGCATTAAATTCTGCAGCCTGGTCAGGTGGAAGCTTTATCTATGTACCTGAAGGTGTAAAAGTTGACATTCCCTTACAGGCATACTTCCGAATTAATGCAGAAGCGATGGGACAATTTGAACGGACAATGATCATTGCTGATAAAGGAGCCAGTGTTCACTATATCGAAGGATGTACAGCCCCTACCTATACAAAGGACAGTTTTCACACTGGTGTTATAGAATTATTCGCTATGGAAGATGCCTACCTTCGTTATACAACCATTCAGAACTGGTCAACCAATGTGTATAACTTAGTTACTCAAAGAGCTTCTGCCAAAAAAAATGCAACTGTTGAATGGATGGATGGTAACATTGGGTCAAAAACCACTATGAAATATCCAAGTGTTCTTTTAGAAGAACCAGGTGCTTCCGGACGTATTATGTCTATTGGATATGCTTCCAAAGGTCAACGTCAGGATGCTGGTGGTAAGATGATCCATATGGCTCCCCACACAACCTCCTCCATAACAAGTAAGTCAATATCTCAGGATGGAGGAAGAGCTTCCTATAGAGGTAAGATAGAAGTTAAGAAAGGGGCAAGTCATATTAAGAGTGATGTTGAATGTGATGCTCTACTTCTTGATGATTATTCCGAATCTGATACGTACCCCACTATCGAGGTGAGAGAACGTAAGGATGTAAACATTGCTCATGAAGCAACCGTCGGAAAGGTCTCAGATGAAGCTATTTTCTACCTAATGAGTAGGGGAATACCGGAAAATGATGCCATGATGATGGTCGTAAATGGTTTCCTTGAGGAGTTTACTAAAGAGCTTCCCATGGAATATGCAGTAGAATTGAACAGACTCATTCAGCTTGAGATGGAAGGATCAATAGGTTAGATATATGACAACAACTTTTGAAAAGATCGGTAAAATAGATTACCAAAGTGCTGCTGACATGATTGATTCCTTTAATGAATCAACAGAAAGGAGTAACTGGCGCAAAAAATCTGCTACATCTTTTGTAGAATTAGCTATGCCTGGTAAACCTGATGAAGCATGGCGTCGAGTTCGCTTGAGCCCTGTGTTATTGGATAAAGCTCTAGAAGATTGCCAAATCGGGTATGATGGAATTCCTTCTGGAGTAAGTGTTTACTCTCTAAGTGAACTATCAGGAGATGGCTTCAAAGAGTATGAAACATATATTACACGATACACAGAATTGTCGAAATTAAGAGCGGCGAAAGACAAGCCTAGAGCTAATGATGTTAAGGAAAATAAGTTATTATCTCTTAACAAAGCCTTTAGTCAAAACGGTTTATTCATCGTTGCTGATGAAAATTTTAGTTCAGGTGATGTCTTAAGGTTTCAGTTCAGCACTCAAAGCGATAAAATTGTAGCGATACCTCAGATTCATCTATGGGCAAAGAAAGGAAGCAAGGGACAGATTCTTATTGAGTTTATTGCTAAAGAAGATAGTAAAAATGTAATCATTCCTTATTCAACAGGAGTTATCGAGGACAATGCTGAGTGGGAAGTTTTAACTAATCAGGAAACGGATGACAATAGCCAATTCTATATGTTTGATTCCTATTATATGCAGACTAAGTCAAAGTTTAGTTCTTACCTCTTTACACAGGGAGCTAAACAGTCTTTTGTAGATGGACATTATACTCTTCAAGGACGGAAAGCAGAATTCCACATGTATGGAATAAGTACTGCGCAGGGAAAGCAAGTTCAAGGAGAAAAGTTAAGCGTAGAACATCATGCTCCTGAGACTATTTCAGATACAAGCTTTCGTTGTGTTCTATATGATAGTGCTACTAGTATCTTTGCTGGTAATATTAAAATCCCTAAAGGGTCCTCAGGATCAGAAGGGTATGAAGAAAATAAAAACCTTCTTTTGGGAGAGGATTGCTTTACCCACGCTATTCCTCAATTGGAGATTATCGAAAATGATGTTAAATGTTCACACGGTGCTACTGTATCTTCTACAGAACCAGAGGAATTGTACTTTCTCATGGCGAGAGGGTTAACCCAAAAGGCTGCTGAAGAACTACTAGTACGATCATTCTACAGAGATATTCTCGATAAAATGAGCTTACTAAATGATCATCCGGAGATCAAATCTTATCTCTATAACTTGACTGAGAAAAAGACGGGATTAAACCTCAATAAAAATGTCTATAATTGGGAGGAATAATCATGAGTTACGACTTTAGTACTTACAGAAAAGACTTCCCTATATTAAATAAGGAGATGAGGGGGAACCCCTTCTCCTATCTTGATAATGCGGCTACTAGTCTGACGCCAAATCAAGTTATCCAGGCTGAGTCCGATTATTATCTGCATCTAGGGGCGAATATTAAGCGGGGTGTATACGAGTTTAGTGAAAAAGCCACATGGGATTTTGAAAATGTTAGAAGACAAGTAGCTGAATTTTTAAATGCCCGATCCGAAAGGGAAATCATTTTTACAAGAAATGCCTCTGAATCTTTGAACCTGGTTGCCTACAGCTATGGCGATGTGTTTATAAAAAAAGGTGATAAGATTGTCGCTACTGAGATGGAACATCATTCTAACCTTGTCCCTTGGCAAGAATTGGCTCAGAGAAAGGGCGCAACATTAGATTTTATTCCTTTACTTGATGATGCTACTTTAGATGAGGATTCTATAACTAAAGTCATCGATGAAAAGACTAAAATTGTGGCCATTACTGCTATGAGCAATGTAACTGGTTATATGCCTCCCATAAAGAAAGTTATTGAAGCGGCACATAAAGTTGGTGCTGTTGTGGTCGTTGATGGCGCTCAGTATGCGAGTCACCATAAAGTTGATCTTATAGAAATGGATGCTGATTTTTTTGCTATTAGTGCACACAAAATGTTAGGGCCTACAGGAGTCGGTGTTCTCTATGGTAAGAAAGATCTTCTTGATAAGATGAAACCTTTTCTTTACGGCGGAGATATGATTCAGTCTGTTAAAAAAGACAAAGCAAAATATCTTCCCACACCTGAAAAGTTTGAAGCAGGAACACCAAATATTGCCGGAGTATTAGCTTTTGGAAAGGCTTTGGAGTATCTTAATACTATTGATCTGGATAAGGTACTGGCACACGAAAAGACCTTATTAAATTATGCTCTTGAGTTAGCGGCTCAGGATCCGGATATTACCGTGTATGGTCCAAAAGATACCACATTCAGAGGGGGGGTCTTTAGCTTCAATGTAGGTGATATTCATCCCCATGATACAGGGAGTATTTTGGATAATCAGGGTATTGCTGTGCGAACAGGATTTCATTGTGCTCAGCCATTAATGATTCGATTGGGGGTTCCTGGAACAACAAGAGCCAGCTTCTATTTCTATAATACAAAAGAAGATGTTGATAGATTGTTTAAGGGCCTTCAGAAAGTAAAGGAGGTATTCAAATGAGTTTTGAAGATGATCTATACAAGGAAATCATACTAGAAAATTATAAAAGCAAGAAACATAGAGGTTCTATTGAAGCAGCTACTTTGGAACTGGAAGGTGCCAATCCTCTATGTGGTGATGATATAACTTTGTACTTTCAAGTAGAGGATGGTATTGTTACAGAAACAAAGTTTGAAGGTAGTGGCTGTTCTATCTGTATGGCTAGTACCAATTTATTGTGCAGCTCCTTAGAAGGGCGATCTATTAAGGATGTGGAAGGTATCATTACCCAATTCAAGGGTATGCTTCTTGATAATGAGACTCCTAATTTTCCTGAAGAGATTAGTGATTTAGAAGCATTAGAGGGAGTTAAAAACTACCCTGTAAGAATAAAGTGCGCTGTTCTTCCTTGGAATACAGCCACTGATATGATAAAGGAATTGAGCAATGGCTAAAGTATATACAAAGGAAAAAATATTAGAGATCATACATCCTGTCATTGATCCTGAAGTTGGTTTTTCTATTGTTGATATGGGTCTGGTCTATGAAGCAAGTATGTCTGAAAATGGGCTGGTGTATATTGAAATGACACTAACTACTCCTGCTTGTCCTCTTGGTCCGCAAATCGGACAGGAAGTAACAACAAGGTTGTTGGAGGATCCCTATATAACGGAAGTTGATTTTAATTGGACTTTTAGGCCCATGTGGGATCCTGCTACTATGGCTTCAGAAGAAGTCAGATGGGCAATGGGGATGTTCTAAAATTCTAAAATAAAAGTTCTTGCAGTAATGGCCAGTATCTCCAATAATGATAATATGATCATTGAGGAAAAATCTGGCTATACTGTGATTACACTAGAAATCGATCATTTAGATACTGTCAACACTAGTGAATTCATAAACAATATTGTTCCCACTATTTTATCCAGTAATGAGGTTATCCTCGATATGTCACGAGTTAAATTCGTGGATAGTTCAGGTTTAGGTGCTTTATTAAATGCTGTTAGAAGCTTAAAAAAACAAAATGGTCATCTAAAACTAGCTAATGTTCAAGAATCTGTAGCTGTGTTATTTAAAATGGTGCGACTGGAAAATGTCGTAAAATCATATCCTGATATTAATGCAGCCCTCAAGAAATAGAGTATGGAGATTTACAGTCGGGCAACAAGCCAAGTCTATGGTTTTGTAGTACTGTTTTTTGCCTGGTTTTCGTTGTTTGCCAGTCTTTTTCTATCAACAGGAATTACTAGTTTCTCTTTACTTACTGGCATTATTATAGCCCGTTTGATATTGCTTACAGGTTTAGGTTCTACTTTTTTGTTTATTACAGATCGAAAAAAGAGAGATACCCTTTTTTTTCTATCTCTTTTGGTTTTATTTGTCTCAAATTACCTAATAGAACTTCTTCAGGATATTCCTTACTACCATATCGAATTGTTACTTCTGTTATTAACCATATCAATTTATAGTCATCTAAAGGTCTTTCTCTTTTATTTCTGTATTAATATTATTTTCTTTATTCTTCTTTACTTTCTAGGCCCAAAAACAAGCGATATTAAATTCAATGTCTTCATTACTTTGGTTGGGGGGACTCTAGGCCTGTACACTCATTTAAATCGAAAGCATCTTAAAAAATTACTGAATCGAATTGAGGTCAAGCAAGTCGAGCAGAATAAAGAACTAGAACAACAGATAGAGTTTGAAAATATCATATCCGAAATCAGTGCTTCTGTTATCTATCTACCAGCCTCAGAGTTAGATTGGACTATAGATCTTATTCTCGAGACAGTGGGTTCCTATGAAAAAGTAGAGCGATGTTACGTTTTTACTTATGAGGATCATAAAGATCATTTGGCTCTTACTTATCATTGGAGTTTGGAGAACTCAGTTCTGGGTTTAAAATCCGGTGACCGCTTTGAGCTTTCCAGTTTTCCCTATATTGAACAACAGATTCAAAGCGGACAAATGATTATTGCTGTGAAGCCAAGTGACTTTCCTAAACAATTGCGTAAGGAATTGGATCAGATTACTGGAAATGATATCAATAGTATGTTGATGGCTCCCTTATTCTATTCTAACCGTGTGACTGGATTCTTTGGATTCGATTCTTCTCAGATAAGAGAAGAAGGGTGGTCTGAGAGAACTATGAACCTCATTAATGTTATAGGTCAGATTATTATGACCGCCATTGAACGAAAACGATCAGCGAATGTTATTCAAATGAATGATATTCGATTCAGTGAATTAGCCCGTTCCATTAAACAGGTTTTCTTTTTGGCCAATCGTGACTTTTCTTCCATGATTTATATTAGTCCTCCCTTTGAAAATATCTGGGAAATCCCTACTAAAAGTATTTACCATGATCCTTATGTATGGAAGGAGAGGATTCATCCAGCAGATAAGGAGCAATTAAATTTCGTACTAAAGGAAGACGTTCTAGCGGGCGAGTCTTTTGATATTGAGTGCCGACTCTTATTTGATAAGGGGCGTATTAAATGGATTCGCATGTCTGCTTTTCCTGTTGCTGATGATGAAGATACTGTTTACCGTTATTCTGGTATCATCGAAGATATAACAGAAGAAAAAAGTATATCACTTCGGCTGGCTGAAGCACGTTCTTATGAGTCCGATGTTAGTGCTCGTATACAGCAAACTCTTCTTCTAACAACGATAGATAGTCAGCTGGAAGGGGTGGATCTAGATGTCATGTCTATCCCCTCTCAATCTGTGGATGGTGATTTTTTTGATTTTTACCGCATGAATGACCACATACTTGATTTTGTATTAGCAGATGTTATGGGTAAAGGCATAGCCGCTGCATTAACAGGTGCTGCTGCAAAAAACAGTTTCAATCGAAGTCGCTTGGACTTAAGTATTGCTCATAGTGGAATTCCTAAACCAGAGGATATTGTCTCCAAAACTGATTTGTATGTATCTAAAGAACTAATCGATATTGGTAAATTTCTAACCCTCTACTACGTTCGTATTGATTCTAAAAGACATTCTCTTGATTTTGTCGACTGCGGTCATACTTCTATTATTCATTATTGTGGTCAATCTCAATCCTGCTGGATTATCAAAGGGGTCAATATGCCAATGGGCTTTACCGTTGGACAGGAGTATAAACAATTTCGGTTACCTTTAAGAAAAGGGGATATGTATTTTCTTTATTCAGATGGTATATCAGAAGCTGTTAATTCAGAAGGTGAGCTTTTTGGAGAGGAAAGACTTATCCATATCATCAGATCTCATGCAGACAAATCAGCAACAGAAATAGCCCAATTGGTAAAGGACTTGAGTTTTAGCTATGCTTATGAGGGGTTCAAAGATGATGTTACCTGTATTGCCTTCAAACCTCTATGGGAAGATAATACAGAGTATTGGAATCGAAGCTTCCCTTACTCTTCTGAGAGTATTAGAGATATCCGTGATTTTTCCCAGGAATTCCTGGATGATATTCTAAAAGACCTTATTAATGATGACAATAAAGCAGCTATAATCCTGGCTATTAATGAAGCTGTAGCCAATATTATGGAACATTCTAAGCCTAAGGATACATCCTTTGGTATTCAAATGGAGATGGGATTAGAAGAGGATTGGTTTTTTATTCGTATGACTTATATTGGTGACGAATTCAATTGGTTAGACTATCCTGAGCCTGACGTGACGACCTATCAGGATTCGGGATATGGGTTACATCTTATCCAGACTATAATGGACAGTGCTATTTATTATCCTGGAGAAAAGGGGCAATACCGTATATGTCTTAGTAAAAATCTAAGGCAAGATTAATTAGCCTTGATATTCTAACAAGGTTACCGCTTCAATATGATCAGTCCAGGGAAACATATCCACTGGTTGTACTTTTTTGGTCTGATAACCTTCTCCCTTCAATAATTCTAAATCTCGAGCTAAAGTTTCTGGATTACAGGATATATAAACGACTTTTCTCGGTTTTGCCTTGCCTAAGGATTGAATAAACATAGGAGTAGAACCACTTCGTGGAGGATCCATAAACACTACATCCAAAGGATGGCCTTCTTCTGCCAGGGCTTCCATAAATTGTCCGGCATCCCCTTCATAAAAGTAGGCATTACTGACTTTATTACGTTTTGCATTTCTTATGGCATCTTTTACCGCATCCCCATTTAATTCAACCCCAATAACCTGTTTGACATGGGAACTGGCTATGAGCCCAATAGTTCCAATTCCTGAATAAGCATCTAAGATGGTCTCATTACTTTTAAGTTGAGCTAATTCTAGAACTTTATTATAAAGGACTTTGGTTTGAACAGGATTGATTTGATAAAATGACTTAGCAGATATCTGAAAAGTCATACCACAGAGTTTATCTATAATATAGCCTTTTCCAAAGAGTACTACATCCCTTTTACCTAATACCATTGTTGTATCCTCATCATTCACATTTTGGATGATGGTTGTTATCTCAGGATGTTTATCACGTAATACTTTGATAAAGTTTTTCTTTCCAGGGAATTGAAGGGTCGTGACAACAAGTACAACCATCATTTCACCACTATCGAAACCTGATTTTATTAGTATATGTCTGAGGAAACCCTGTCTATTTAGTTCATTATAAGCTGTCATTTTGAAGGATTTCATTAAACCCTTAATAGTACTTACAATCTTGTCCCCTCGTTCATCCTGTATCAGGCACCTTTCAATAGGGACTAGTTTATGACTCTTTTCTGAGTATAAGCCATTAATCGTTCCCTTTCTTTTATCATAAGCAAAGGTAGAGTGCATTTTGTTACGATAGCTCCAGGGATGCTTCATCCCTATAATAGACGGGACAGTAGCAAAGGGGCTTAATAGTTGGCGTACTTTTTTATTCTTATATTCCAAGCTTTGTTCATAGGGTCTATCCAATAGTTGACAACCTCCACATTGCTTAAAATACGGACAAGGAGAATTATTTTTACTATGAGGATGAGCTTCCTTTTTGGGTGCTTCCAGGCTCACTCGTTTTGGGTATCTCTTAGGATGAGGCCCTTGTTTTCTACTGTTGCTCGTTTTTGCCTTTCCTGTGTGCTTTTCCTTCATTATTACCTTTCCTCTCCTTAACCTGGACAAGTTATACCAAAGCTATGGTCGTAAAGCAATGAGGAAGGTAAGGCTTTTCCTAATTTTTACGAGACTTCTGTAATTTGAAAGGGCTTGTAAAAGATTTTGAAAGGCCCTTTCAAAAAAATTGAAAGGACTAGTAAAAAAAGTTGAAAAGCCTTTTCGAAATGATAACCCCCTTTACATCTGCTCAAAAGAAGACTTGATTAGTCTAGGAAAGATGACTAAATTTGGTAGATCATTCATTATGGGAGTCATGCTTTGTTAAAAGATTATTTCGCTAATCAATCCTATGCCATCATTGCTGGGTATTGTGATAATAAGATTGTAGCCTTGATTGGAGGTATCCTTTTTAACAAAGAGGGAATGGTTATAATCTTTCCTAAAGCCAATCCCTATAGTGTGGGGCAAAAGATCACCATTCATTTGGATAGCCGTGTTGGTGTAGAAGAATTCGATATCAATCTCCGTGTTTATCGAAGTTCTGTTAAAGCTATTGTGACAAAGGTAGAAGAGAGAAGAATTTCAGTAATACTTGAAGATTATGAATTATTCTATTCTAACAATGTTGTTGATTCCTATAGAAAGGAAGGTTATCGATTTCCCGTTGATAATAGAAGTAGTATTACTCTTCCTGAAAGTACAATTGATCCTGTCATAGATACTGATCCTGTTATTCAGCGTAATAAGCTCGGTGTTCTTATTACCTCTGCTCCTGATAGACCTCATACTACTGTTATGGCGTTCCTCTCTACAAAACAAGATGATATTTTCATTATAAGCCAGAAGGGGTCTTTCAAATCCCATAATCTTCATAGGGATAGAAATGTGGCCTTTGCTATTGATCACAGACCAGAGTTTACCTTTGATAAAGCTATAGAATGGAATTATTCAATAATTATTGGTGAGCTTTTTAAAATATCCCCGAGTAATCCTGCTTTTAGTTCCATTCAATATGAATTTGTTGATAAGAATCCCTGGGAGACTGCTTTTTTTACAGATCCTTCTATCGAGATGTTTCATATTAAGGCCGTAGAGCTTCTTTGCCCTGAAAAACTCTACAAGTAGTTTATAACCTTAATTATTGTAACTAAATGGTGCTTCCTCTTGTCCAATCATAGTCATAATCTTGACAATAAAGACTTTACCATTCATATTACTAATAAGACTATGAAGGAGAAGAGTAGGTCAAAGAATTCTTGCTAGAGAGTAAAGGACATAGGCTGTAATCCTTTTCAAGGAACTTGATTGAAAACCACTCCTGAGTTGCCCACGGAAAGTTAAAGAATCACTTTGATTAGTATGCTGGGACGTAAACCAAACGATAGAGGTAAATGAAGTGCAGTATCCTTCGTTATAGTACAGAGAAGGACTGAATAAAGGTGGAACCGCGGAGAGCTTCTGTGCCCTTCGTCCTTATTTAATTAAGAGGACGGAGTACATGGAAGCTTTTTTTGTCTACAAAAGGAGAGATATATGTCAGAAAAATTAACTAAAGAAGAAAAAATATTCCGAAAGCGGCATTCAACTGCTCATATAATGGCAGAGGCTGTATTGCAAATATTTCCAGATGCCAAGATCGCTATTGGGCCTGCTATCGATGATGGGTTTTATTATGATTTTGATCTACCTCGAAAGCTTAAGGAAGAAGATCTTGAAGATATTGAAAACAGAATGCGGGATATTATCAATAAGGGAGCTTCTTTTGATAAAGAAGTCATTTCACGGGAAGTTGCCTTAGAACGATTTGCTGATCAACCTTATAAGGTTGAGCTTATTAATGACTTACCTGAAGATGCCGAGATCAGTCTCTACCATAGTGGTGATTTTGTAGACCTTTGCAAAGGTCCTCATGTGGAGAATTCCAGTCAGATTGATCCACGGGCTATTAAATTAATGTCTATAGCTGGGGCCTATTGGAGAGGTGACTCCACTAGACCTATGTTACAACGTATTTATGGGACTGTTTGGAATAATGCTAAAGAGCTTCGGTTTTATCTTAATAAATTAGAGGAACTCAAAAAACGGGATCACCGTAAGTTGGGTAAAGAATTAGATCTCTTCCATATGGTTGATGAAAATCCAGGTCAGATCTTTTGGCATGACAAGGGCTGGTCCATTTATCTAACTATTCAGAATTATGTACGTAATCGATTATCTGAACAGAATTATATTGAGGTTCATACCCCTTCTGTTATGCCTAAATCTCTATGGGAACGTTCTGGTCACTGGGCAAAATATAAGGAAAACATGTTTATAACAGAGAGCGAAAAGAGAGAATTTGCTCTTAAACCTATGAACTGCCCTGGACATGTAGAAATTTTTAAACAGGGGATTAAAAGCTATCGTGATTTACCTCTTCGTATGGCTGAGTTTGGGAGTTGTACACGTAATGAAGCTTCAGGAGCTCTTCATGGTATTATGAGAGTGAGAGGGTTTGTTCAGGATGATGCCCATATCTTCTGTACAGAAGAACAAATAGCTGATGAAGTAGTTCTCTTTGTTGATCTTTTAAAGAGCATGTATAAAGACTTTGGCTTTGGTGATGACAACATAATTGTTAAGTTCAGTACTCGACCTGAAAAAAGAATTGGTGAAGATGCCACTTGGGATAGGTCGGAAGGAGCATTAGCCAATGCTTGCAAAGTGGCTGGCCTGGAATATGAGATTGCTGAGGGAGAAGGTGCTTTCTATGGTCCTAAATTAGAGTTTACCTTAGTCGATGCTCTAGGTCGCCATTGGCAGTGCGGTACCATTCAAGTGGATTACCTCTTACCATCTAATGATAGACTAAATGCGTCTTATATTGGGGAAGATGACAATAAACATTCTCCTGTTATGCTCCATAGAGCTGTATTGGGATCATTAGAGCGATTTATTGGGATATTGATTGAACAATATGCAGGAGCTTTCCCTGTTTGGTTGAATCCTACTCAGGTCATGGTGATTCCTGTAGCTCAGAACTTTAACGAATATGCTCAGAAGGTAACAGCTCAATTAAAGGCCGCAGGTATCCGTGTGAAATTAGATGATTCTGATAACAGGATGAATGCTAAAATTAGGGCGGCTCAAAATGAGAAAATTCCTTATATGTTCATTCTTGGTGAACGGGAGGAATCGGAGAATCAAGTAAGTGTTCGTCTTAGAACTGGTGAACAGCATCAAGGGATGCCTTTAGAAGAAAGTGTGAACTGGGTTCTTGGTAAGATCAATACAAAGGAGTTAATATAGTGAATTCTGTGGAAGCGGTTAAAAAGTTAATAGAATTAGACAAAGAGTCACGAATTATTGAAGATATTGGAGCTATACTAGGTTGGGATCAGGAAACTTACATGCCAGAAGGGGCTGTAGAAGGAAGGGCAGATCAGGCCGCTTTTCTATCTGGTTTATCCCATCAACATAAAACAAATCCAGAGATAGCAGAATTGATCGCTCAGGCGAATAAAGATTTATCTTCATTAAATGATTTTGAAAAATCCTTTCTTGGTATAAGAGAAGAAGATTATAATAAGGAAACACGTCTGTCCAGTCAGCTCGTTAAGGATTTGACGAAGGCCACAGCTTTGGCTCAAAATGCCTGGGCCAAAGCAAGAAAGGAAGATGATTTTCAAAGTTTCGCTCCTTACTTGCAAAAAGTCTTGGACCTAACAAGACAAAAGGCAGAAGCCTTAGGATATGAAGAACACCCTTATGATGCTCTTTTAGAGGATTATGAGCCGGGAATGCGAGTCAACGAACTTAAGGCTATCTTTGGAGAACTGAAAGTGGGGCTTGTAGAACTTTTGGGTAAGATCCGTAAATCACCTCAAAATAGTGATGACTTAATTCGCCTGGACTATCCTGTTGATAAACAAGACGCCTTTGGCCGACAAGTTATGGCGGACCTGGGATTTGATTCCAACAGAGGTCGACTGGATCTGTCTACCCATCCATTTACCACGCAATTAGGCGCAAATGATATCCGCATCACAACAAGATACGACAAGAATTTTTTTAATGGTGGTATATTTAGTACCATCCATGAAACGGGTCATGCTCTCTATGAACAAGGTATTGGGGACAATATTAGTGGAACAACTGTAGGTGACGGTACTAGTTTAGGGATTCATGAATCACAATCCAGATTCTGGGAAAATATGGTTGGGAGATCCAAGGCTTTTTGGGAAGCCTATTGGCCTCAAATGCAGTCTTTATTTCCTGAGAATATGTCCTCTTTGTCTGTAGATGATTTATATAAAGCCTTTAATAAGGTTGAATCTTCCTTTATACGTACAGAAGCTGATGAAGTTACGTATAGCTTGCATATTATCCTTCGATTTGAAATAGAGTTAGCTCTTCTTGAAGGTTCTATTAAGATTCAGGATCTTCCTAGTATTTGGAATGAAAAGATGGAGGAACTATTAGGTATAGTCCCTTCCAATAATACAGAAGGTGTTCTTCAGGATGTTCATTGGTCTTTTGGTCTGATTGGATATTTTCCTACTTATTCTTTGGGAAACCTGTACAGTGCTCAATTTAAAGTCGCCATGGAAAAGGAGCTTGGTCCTATATCTGGTCTGACAAAGGATAAAAAGTTCAATATCATCCTTAATTGGTTGCACACTAATATCCATCAATGGGGACGCTTGAAGAAGGCAGGGGAGCTATGTAAAGAAGTGACAGGGGAAAATTTGAATCCTCAGTACTTTTTAGATTATCTTAATGATAAATACTCTGATATCTATGGATTTTAATATTAACTAATAAAAGGACGGTTTTATACACCGTCCTGCTTTTTTTTCTTTATTCCCAATAGAAACATAATTAATTTGTCAGCGGACCCCATTAGCAATATAAATGCTGTGGTAATCTCCAAGATATAGATGTAAGGTTCCAGGACTTTACCTAGGTCGGTTAATATAAACAATTCTGATCCATATAGGAACATCACCATAAAAACACTTAACTTCCCAAGAAACGAGGTTTCAAAGATTATTTTGCCTTCCTCTATTTTATATCTAAAAAGGTTAGGAAATTGGCTAAATCCGCGTACCAGAGTGAGTATAAAGATATAAACAGGGATAATCCTAAAATATAACATGAGTATTGATATGGCTAATATGACAAAATAATCAGCTGTACTATCGAGAAATTTACCTATCTTAGTTAT
The DNA here is from genome assembly GCF_000426705.1 of Spirochaeta cellobiosiphila DSM 17781. Lineage (NCBI taxonomy): Bacteria > Pseudomonadati > Spirochaetota > Spirochaetia > Spirochaetales > Spirochaetaceae > Spirochaeta > Spirochaeta cellobiosiphila. The sequence continues at coordinate 353,277 of NZ_KE384554.1, read as the reverse complement.
GGTATTTGTTCTTCTTGCTATCTGCCCATCCAACAAGTCTGTCAGAAAAATGGCAGCGGTTATAACGACTGTGAGACGAGTTAGTGAATATTGAGAGGCTAGGTATACAAGATACATAAGTGATATTAAGGAAGATAATCGTAAAATGGTTAATAATGTGGCTAGATTTATGTAGGACATTTCTTCATTCGTTTTATCATAATAGAATAATCTGTCAAATTTTAATAATGTTATAAATATAATCCCGTTGTAGAGTACATTCACCGAACTAAAGATTAGGAAGTGATTAAGCTGTATGTAGTATTTGTATTGAAGAAGGTAGAATAGCAGTACTTCAAACACAGAAAATAGAAGAAGATTAATAAATAAGTTCCTATGTCTTCTTTGTTTAATAGTCATAGTCCTACTGTATGGTATGGATCCCTCTTGGTCAATCTATAATTTTTTATAAAGAAAAAGAGGCTGCATTAAGCAGCCTCCTTATATGGTCATCTCTAAAGATTATAGGATTTCACCCAATTTCTTGTAAGTTTCCCATGTGTTTTTCGCATCAGCTTGAGCTTCTTCAAACAATTTATCTGCTTCAGAAGGTGCTGTTTTCTTAAGTTGTCGGTATCTATTTTCACTCTTAATAAAGTCTTGGAAGTCACCCTTAGGCTCTTTTGTTTCCCAAGTGAATTTGCTTCCTGTTTCGTTAAGAGGATTGTATCTGTATAGTGGCCAGTATCCAGCTTCAACAGCATCTTTTTGTTTAGACTGAGTCTTGGACATATCGATACCATGTGCAATACAAGGAGAGTAAGCGAATATAATGGAAGGTCCATCATAAGCTTCTGCTTCTTGGAAAGCTTTAAGAGTTTGAGCTCTATTAGCACCCATTGCTATGGAAGCTACATAAACATAACCATAACTCATAGCCATGATACCCATCTTCTTTTTACCAAGACGCATACCAGCATTAGCAAACTTAGCTACAGCTCCAATGGGAGTTGATTTAGAAGCTTGTCCACCAGTGTTTGAGTATACTTCTGTATCAAGAACAAGGATGTTAACGTTTTTACCAGCAGCAAGAACGTGGTCAACACCTCCAAATCCAATATCATAAGCCCAGCCATCACCACCGATTATCCAAACTGATTTGTCTACAAAGTAGTCTGACAATTCTTTGATCTTAGCAACAGCTTCTTTTGTCGCTCCGCTAGCAGAACTTAAAGCTCCAGGAAGAGCAGCTTTAACAGCATCTTGAGCAGCATAAGCTTCATCATCAGTGCCTTTCCACAATTCCATTGATTTTTCAAGAGCAGATTTAAGTTCTGGAGTTGTTCCTTCAGCAAGAACTTCTTCAACTTTTGTCTTAAGTAGATCTCGGTTGCTGTCAACAGCCAGTCTCATACCAAAACCATATTCTGCGTTGTCTTCAAAGAGTGAGTTACCCCAAGAAGGACCTCGCCCATCTTTGTTTGTACAGTAAGGAATTGTTGGGAATGTACCACCATAGATAGAGGAACATCCAGTTGCATTCGCTGCTACCATTCTGTCACCGAATAATTGGGACATTAATTTAACATAAGGTGTTTCACCACAACCGGCACAAGCTCCAGAGAACTCAAATAGAGGTTGTTTGAACATTACACCCTTGAAAGTTGAAATTTTAACGCCTTCTGTTACATCGTTTGGCAGATTATCAAAGTATACAGCTTTTTCTGTTTCACCTTTCGCTCTCTGATCTTCAAGAGTAGAGAATTCAAGGGCTTTAACTTGTTTACGTCCAGGACATACATCAACACAAACACCACAACCTGTACAGTCTTCGATGTAAATCTGGATTCTGTAATCAAGATCTCTTTCATTCTTAGTACTAGACTTAAGAACTGTGAATTCACCAGGTGCAGCAGCTGTTTCTTCAGGAGTAAATTGTTTAGCTCTAATAACAGCATGAGGACAAGCCATAACACATTGGTTACACTGAATACAGTTATCTGCTAACCATTGTGGTACACGAGGAGCAATTCCTCTTTTTTCTAATTTTGTAGTTCCTGTAGGAATAGTTCCATCAAAGGACATTTTTGATACAGGAATATCATCACCTTGTTGGTGCATTGTTGGCTTAATAATATCTTTTGCAAAATCATTAGCATCGTCTGCAATTAATTTAGGTGCATCAAATGATTCTGTGATTGTTGATGGTACGGTTACTTCTTCAAGAGCTGCAGAAGCCATATCAACGGCATCCCAGTTCATTTGAATGATAGCATCACCTTTTCTTGAGAAAGTCTTCTTAATGTAGTTTTTGATAAGTTGTATAGCTTCTTCTTCTGGAAGTACACCAGAGATCTTAAAGAAGGCAGCCTGCATAACTGTGTTAATTCTTTGTCCCAAACCAACCTTAAGAGCAATCTTAAGAGCATCAATGTTGTAGAACTTAATCTTTCTATTGATGATTATTTCCTGCATATCCTTAGTAAGTTTGTTAAAAACTTCAGATGTTGGGATTTCAGAGTTAAGAAGGAAAACTCCTCCTTCTTTGATACAGCTTAACATGTCATATCGACCAATATACGCTGGGTTATGACAAGCAACAAAGTCAGCATGAGTGATTAACCAAGGCATGTTAACTGAGTCTTTACCAAATCGAAGGTGAGATACTGTGATACCACCTGATTTTTTAGAATCATAACTAAAGTAGGCTTGAGTATTTAGATCTGTGTTGTCACCAATTATCTTGGTTGAGTTCTTACAAGCACCAACAGTACCGTCAGAACCGAATCCCCAGAATACACAAGACTTAGAATCAGCTGCTGCAACAGAAATGTTTTCTTTTACAGGAATTGATTTATGAGTTACATCGTCATTGATACCAACAGTGAAACTATGGAAAGCTTCACCATCAAGGTGATCGTAAACAGCTTTTACATGGCTAGGAACAAATTCTTTAGAAGATAGACCATATCGTCCACCAATAACTTTAATGTCTTTGCCTGCTAGAGCTGCTACTACATCAAGGAACAATGGTTCACCAATGGATCCTGGTTCTTTTGTTCGGTCAAGTACAGCAATTTTCTTAACAGTAGAAGGAAGCGCTTCAATGAAGTGTTTTACACTGAAAGGTCTGTATAGTCTGACTTTAACCAGACCAACTTTTTCTCCCTTAGCTAATAAGTGTTTAACTGTTAAATCAATTGTGTCACAACCAGATCCCATAGCAACAATTACTTTTTCTGCATCAGGAGCTCCGACATAATCAAATAATCTGTAAGATCGTCCTGTAGCCTTAGATACCACATCCATATAGGATTGAACTATTTCTGGTAGTTCATCGTAGTATTTGTTAGTAGTTTCTCGACCCTGGAAGTATACATCTGGGTTTTGAGCCGCTACTTTTACGATTGGTTTTTCTGGTCGCATTGCACGATCTCTGAATCGTTCAATCAACTCAGGTTCAACCAATTCTTTCATAGTTTCATAAGAGATTTCTTCAACTTTCTGAATCTCATGACTTGTTCTGAAACCATCAAAGAAGTTTAAGAATGGTACTTGGGATTTGAGAGTTGCTAAGTGAGATACCAAAGCTAAATCCATTGTTTCCTGGATAGAGTTGGCTGCAACCATGGCAAAACCAGTATTTCTGGCACACATTACGTCAGAGTGGTCACCATAGATTGACAAAGATTGAGCGGCAATTGATCGTGCTGATACATGGAAAACTGTTGGCATCATTTCACCAGCAATTTTGTGCATGTTAGGGAGCATCAATAAAAGCCCTTGAGAAGCTGTGAAAGTTGTAGTCAAAGCACCCGCAGATAATGAACCATGAACTGATCCTGCTGCACCTGCTTCAGACTGCATTTCTATAACATCTACTTTTTTACCAAATAGGTTTTTTTGGCCTGCTGCGGCCCACGCATCTGAATACTCTCCCATTGGAGAAGATGGTGTGATGGGGTAGATAGCTGCAACTTCACTAAAAGCGTAAGCCACGTGAGCAGCTGCCATATTCCCGTCGATTGTAATCATCTTTTTATTGGACATGAAGATCCTCTTTCTATTGAAGATTTATTTGAACGAGTTTTATTGTACTCGCCATCAATTCAGAATGCAAGGTGGATAAAATTTTTGAGAGTTAGTCTCAACCTTCATTTGTAATCATAAAGAAGGCGGATAGTATCAAGGTCGGTGAACTTATCAACTAGATCAGAAGATATGTCTCTTGTCTTCACTTTTTTGTGAGACCTATCTGTAAAGCTTGCTGTCAGTTGATTAAATTTGTCAACAACAGCTTGGGACCCAAAATCTTTTAAAATATTATTTGTTATATCTTTATTTACGTTATTAGTCTCCCATCTATCCATAGATAGTCTGTTTCTGTCAATAATGGATTCTCTTAGCTTCTCATCTTGATGAGTGGTTTTGATTATATTGAGTTGATCATTCAAGGAAAGAAAGGAAAAGTCTATCCATCCCTCTTTACCTATTGTCTGTATTTTAATGCTAAGACTCTCCATTACTTGTGTATTAATATAAGCTTTAAGGCTCTTCAATTTATTAAGATAAGCGGTTTTGAGCCTGACAAGATCCTCTTTATTTATTGGAACTAACAATTCTGTATAAAAAGTCGACATCTGCCAATCAAAATATTTGTCAAAACCCTTCAGTATCGGTAATTGTCTTGCAAGTAAAGGTTTATTCCATATTTGAGAGTTAAGAAAAAGATAGCCAAAACCTTCTTGGACAGAAGTACTAATCACAGAGTGAGATGCACTAACAATATTTGTAAAGCTATACCCCTTTTGGGACAGAATAAGTCCTGCTGATGTAGCCGATGGAATGGGATATTCTTTAAGGAAGGATTCTATCTTTTGTGAGTAGTTTTTTTCTCTGTTTGATACCCCGGGAAGCGTGATAATAATATTATACTCTGGTTGAAGGATAGACCAAAACAAAGCTTCCCCAATATTTTTCCTTCTTATACTGCGTACAGGATAGAGACGAAAAGGGCAATCTTTTTTTATTCCTTTATAAAAAGTAGATAGATAACTCATCATATCATGAGATGTTTTAGGGTCCAATGGGGGAATGATCTCTTCCTTGATAGGATTGGGGAGAAAAAATACCTGGTCTTCATTTATACCATTTTTTCTCAAATAATCATAATCTCTGTAGTTGATCAATGCATATTTAACATGATTATTGAGAGGGTAAAGAGGCTTATTGAGATGTTTTCTCAGGAGGCTAAGATTGTCAAAACGTCCAGATTCCGGGAAATCATGGATATGGAGTAGAAATTTCTTATCCTTTGTTTGCTGTATTATGTCCAGCCAATAGGCTGTCAAAGGGATATTTTTACCCAGATGATAGTTATGTATCCATATTAAGTCATGTTGTCTTACAAAGGGGGTCAAAGACAGGGCAAGCTCTTGCTTGGAAGAAATTAATTCTTCATTAGAGGATACGTTTCTATAACCCACAGAAGGTAAAACTTCTATACTTACTTTATCGGATTTAGGAAAACACTTATTTACATTATCAATGTTGTCGGACTGACCAGATATGAGGGTAATATGTTCAACTGAGGCAAGGGTGAGTAAAGATTTAACTTGATCAATGATGACATTTGTTACTCCTCCAGGAAGTAAATGATAGTGTAGTATGAGTATTTTCATATTTATAGAATAACAGTTATGTAGTCTTTTTTTAAAGATTTGAAAATAAAAAATAAAACCAATACAATTGTCTTGTTATGAAGAGTAAAATATATCAGGAAATTGAGTATATCTATGGAAAAGGTCAAGCTGAAGGCCTTGTAGAAAGAGTTAGGAAAGTTTTACAGAAGTGGGAACCCTCTTTGCAGACTATAAACAAAGAATCAGAAAGTTCTTTAGCTGTGACTGAGGAGGACAGTGTGCTCATTACCTATGGAGATCAATTCCAAAGTTCAGGTCATAAGCCCCTTGAAGTATTAATGGATTTCATGACAGACCAGTATAAAGATATCCTTTCTACTATCCATATACTTCCTTTTAGTCCTTGGTCTTCTGATGATGGATTTAGTGTTATTGATTATAGAGAAGTTAAAAAAGAATGGGGGCAATGGTCTCATGTGGAACAGTTGTCACAATCCTTTGACCTGATGTTTGACTTAGTCTTAAATCATTGTAGTTCAGAAAGTTCATGGTTTCAGGATTTCTTACAGCAAAAGATTCCCTATGATGAGTACTTTATTTGTGTTGATCCTAAGACTGATTTATCGAAAGTCGTAAGACCCAGAGCTCTTCCTTTACTTAGTCCGTATCATACAGCGAGTGGAACAAAGTATTTATGGACAACTTTTAGTAAAGACCAGGTCGATCTTAATTTTGCTAATCCTAATGTGCTCATTGAGTTTATTGATATCATTCTGCTCTATATCTCTAAAGGGGCCAGAATTATACGCTTAGATGCCATCGCTTATCTATGGAAGGAGGTGGGAACCAGCTGTATTCACCATCCCAAAACCCATAGTTTTGTACGTCTAATGAGAGCTATATTGGATAAGGTTGCTCCTGGTGTTCTGATCCTGACAGAAACTAATGTTCCCCATAAGGAAAACATTTCCTACTTTGGAAATGGTACTAATGAAGCACATATGGTGTATCAATTTAGTCTACCACCCCTAACATTACATGCTTTTATCACAGGTAATACAGGTTTTTTACAGAAATGGGCGATGTCCCTTCCTCAGCCAGATGGCAAGAAAACTTATTTTAATTTTCTGGCAAGTCATGATGGCATTGGGGTTACCCCAGCTAAAGGGATTCTGGATGAGGAAGAATTAAGTAAAGTGTATAAGGCTGTAATGGAAAGAGGAGGTCTCATTAGCTATAAGGATACTACCAATGGACCTATTCCTTATGAGTTAAATATTAATTATTTTGATGCAGTTAGTGAGAAGGAGTTAGATAAGAGTCAGAGGAGTGCAAAATTTTTGACCAGCCAGGCTATTATGCTGGCCATGGCAGGTATCCCGGGAATATATGTGCATAGTTTACTAGGTTCAGAAAATGATCATGAAGGTGTAAGTCAATCGGGTATTAATAGACGTATCAATAGAGCGAAATTTAAAATGAAAGACCTTAATAAAGAACTAAAACAAAAAGGTTCCTTACGTTCTCTGATATCAGAAGGATATAAAACTTTATTGACAGCTCGTCGTAGAGAAATATCCTTTCATCCTAAATCTTTACAGAAAATCCTGAGAACCAATAATTCTGTCTTCGCTTTTGTAAGAGGAAGAGGAGATAGCTCCATCCTGTGTATTCATAATGTTACAGGTAATTATACTAATCTATTAATAAAAAAGTCAGATGTCCCTGATTTTAGAGGTTCCGGCTATAATATTATCACTCAGAAAAAACAGGAATTGGTTGAAAAAAAACAGGAATGGGAATTCGATTTAGAACCTTATGATGTCATATGGATGAGATTCACTCCATAATAGCTAAGATTGACAGGGGTTAACCCCCTTGGTATGCTTGTAAAAACTTCGGAGGCTCACTTGTATTTTGACAAATTAAAAGAAAAATGCGAACGCAAAAATAGTTTATTATGTGTTGGACTAGACCCCAGAATTAATGAAGGATTAACTGGCAAAGAAGCTAAGACTGCAATCATCAACGCAAATAAGGCATTGATTGAATCCACAGCAGCTTATACAGCTATTTACAAACCTAATTCGGCTTTCTATGAAGCTTATGGGGCGTATGGATTTGAGGCTCTAGAAGAAACTTTGACTTTAATTCCTGATGACATTGATGTTCTATTAGATTCAAAAAGAGGGGATATCGGAGCTACTGCCGAAGCCTATGCTAAAAGTGTTTTTGGGCATTTCAATGTAGATGCTGTAACTTTGGCACCTTATATGGGCATTGATGGTGTTACACCCTTTTTGGAATATGGGGATAAGGGAATCTTTATGCTATGTTATACAAGCAATCCCGGCTCTGCTGTATTTCAAGAAGTCAAGGATGCAGAGGGTGTTCCTCTTTATCATAGAGTCGCTGAAGAATCCCTTTCCTGGAATCCTAACATTGGCCTTGTTGTTGCCGGTAATAAATATAAGGCTCTCAGAGATGTGAGAAAAATTAGTGATAAGGCCTGGTTTTTGTCTCCCGGTATTGGAGCTCAAGGAGGGCAAATGGATGAAGCAATACAAGCTGGTCTAAATTCCGAAGGATATGGAATCATCCCGGTAGTTGTGAGAGCTATTGCCCATGCTGATAATCCTGGAAAAGCTGCAAAAGAGTATGTAGAACAACTAAATAGAGCAAGAGAACGCGTGTTAGGGTAATTGTGAAAGAATTATTTATATTTTTATGGCATGCGATCAATACCCCTATCCGAATATGGGATGGGGTTATCCTCTTTAGTTGGTATGATCTTATTCTTAAGGTTCTACTTCCATTAACTGTTTCTATCTTTGCCTATCGTTTATTGTCACGATTAATAGCCCAGGGAATTAATAAAGCTAGCTGGAATGATAAATTCAAAAAAAGTTTTCTTAAACTTTCACGGCTTATCCTACGTTTATCCTTTATAATATCCTTGGTTTTTGTCTTTTTTCATCTCTTTGGTGCTGAACTAGTAAGAATCGGTGATGTCTTCCTTAGAGTTCTTAATCAACCTTTTTTTACGACAGGTCAGACAAAGATAAATCTAATAACCTTATTACTTTTATTTCCCATCTTTTATCTAGCTAATTGGTTAGCAAAAATCACTAAGAATTTCTTTATTGCAGAAGTTTTTCCTACATTCAACTTGGAAGAAGAACGGATATCTGTTCTTGGATTGTTTATTAGATATTTTGTAGTGGCTGCTGTTAGCTTATTAGGTCTATCCATGATAGGTTTGGACTTGTCTTCCTTAACAGTTATCTTTGGAGTATTGGGACTGGGAGTTGGTTTTGGTTTACAAGGTCTTGTTAGTAATTTCTTTTCAGGATTATCGTTGATTTTTGCCAGACCTATCAGGGAAGGGGATCATATCTTTGTAGGGGATTCAGAAGGGATTGTTGATCATATCAAGCTTCTTTATACCAATGTCACCACGTTAACTAACGAATCCATTATCATTCCCAATTCTCATATTGTTAATGATGTAATTCATAATTACAGTTATAACGATAGGTCTATTATTCTTAAAATTGACTTTCAGGTAGCTTACGGAAGCAATCTTGAGCAGACTATTGAAGTGGTGGAAGAGTTGATGAACAACTGTCCTTACAAAGCCTATAACGAAACTCCCAAGGTTTATGTCAAATCCCTTGGGAGTTCTGGAATCGATTTAGAAGTATGGATTAAAATTGGAAATATAAAGAATAAAGTCAGAACTCGAAGTTGGACACTTCTAAATATATATGATGCTCTCAATAAAAATTCTATCAGTATTCCATTTCCACAAATGGACGTCCATTTCAAAGAGCCTACTTGATTTCGAAATCGTCTCCAGTTGATAAAGCCTTAATGATCTTGTCTTTTTGTTTTACTAGAATATCTTCAATGCTGATATTCGCAAAATAAGAAGTAATCTGATCTGTAGCATTGGCCCAGATATCATAGGTAAGACAATCATCACTGTTTTCACAGGTAGACATATTTTTTTCCTGACAAGCAACGCATGGAGTTAAATCCAGGCCTTCACCAACAGCATCAAAAACATCTTTAATGGATATTTCACTCTTGTCTCTATCCATTTTGAAACCACCACCAGGTCCTCTTACTGAAGAAATAATTCCGGACTTCTTTAGTCTAAAAAAGATTTGTTCCAGGAATTCTGGAGAAAGTTTTTCTTCTTCTGCGATAGTTCTTATGCTGATAGGTTTGTCTTTATAGTTAACAGCTAAATTAACAACAGCACGAAGAGCATATCGTCCTTTTGTAGTTACTCTCATATTAGTACCCTTATGTTTATAATAAAACTAATAAATAAATATCTATCTATTTATACTAATTCTTCTTTAACATTACAACTCTTTTCCCCTTATCTTTTAGAGAATCCAGAGTTACAACATTCTTCTTGTTTTTGAGTAGGGACGTGATATCCGCACTTTTTCCAATAATTAAGATATGTGATTCCTGCTTAAAAAGGGGAAGCCCATATTCCCAAAACTCTTCTACCCAATTCGTTTTCGTTATGGGATCAAGAGTTATTATCCCATTATCAATAGTATTGGGGGGAATAATCAAGGATAAATTTAGCCAATCTGCTACTGGATATTCTTTTTGAGGTTTATCTACCAAATTATAGGAAGCTATACGCAAGCTCAGTACATCACGGCTGGCAAATATATACTCTTTGATATTAGAACCTTTTTTCTCAGACAAATACTGGGATAAGTGTCCTTGGCCGGGATTATAAAATAGACAACTACCTCCCCAATTCTGTTTTCGAAGGAGTTTTCCTGCCAGGTTCATTTCGAAGGATAGGTTATCAAAGGCGGGAATATTGTAAACAGTGCTAAGTGTGTAATCAGTCTTTTGAATCTGAAATCGTCCCTTATGTCTAATATAGAGGCTAATATCACTTTGATAGGGAGCAGATTCTTGAGGTGCCTGGTAGATGACTACTGTATGCTGTTTTGTTGCTTCTTTGTGACAGATAGTATAACCACTGTCTTGAATATCCTGTATGACCATATCTGCTAAAGTGTTAACAATAACAAAGGCTATATAACCTTTATCATTAAGTAAACGGTTAGAATTATTTATAAAATCCTTAATGACCGGTTCTCCAGCTTTAGCTGGAATGTTAGATAATATTAAATCATACTTATCCTCAGGACTATCTATAAGGGCTAATCCAGTAGAAGCTTGTACATCGATTTTGTTTTTTTTGGCATTATGAAGGGTGAACTCTACTGCCAAAGCGTCTCTATCCTGTACAAAAACCTGTAACCTGGGAAACTTCTTTTTCAGACATAAACCGAGAGTCCCGACTCCACAGCCAATGTCATATACAGAAGTTATTTGAGACCAATCTATTTTTTGAGCCAGGGCTTTTAGAAAAAACTTTGAACCAGCATCTATGTCAAAACTGCTAAACAATCCATGGGAAAGACTGAATTTAAGGTCTTCCCCATAGAATTTAAAGGAAACCTCTTTGTTAACTTTATGAGGATCAAACATCCTTATTTGTTAACCCTTTCTACATATTCCTTAGTTTCCGTGTTTACCATGATCTTTTCACCTTGCTTGATGAAAATAGGTACTTTGACTTGTAGACCTGTTTCGATTGTACAGTTTTTGGTCGTTCCTTGGACAGTATCACCTTTTACGGCTTCTTCGGCTTCAGTAACGACGAATACCATTTTTGGGGGGAGTTTTATATCAAGAACTTCTTCGTTCCAAACAACTAAGCGGAAAGTTTCGCCTTCCATCATAAAGTACCCTTGGTCTTCAAACCCTTTAACAGGTACACCAAATTGCTCGTATGTTTCAGAATCCATGAAGTTATAAGTTTCCCCATCGCTATAAAGGAATTGAGCATCCTTATCAACTACATCGATTTCTTCTACTTGATCCTGAGTCTTTCTAACTTCTTTAAGTACAGAACCAGTTCTTACATTCTTAAGTTTTAGTCTAGAGAAGGCAGATCCCTTTCCTGGGTTAACAAATTCTCTTTCTGCCACGAAATAAGGTTCATTCTTATAGAATAAAAACATACCTTTTTCAATTTGGCCTGCTTTAATGATTGCCATTGATCTTCCTTAAGGTCAAAATTTCACAAGATTATATCAGATAGAGGAAAATTAATCACCCCTTGTATTTTTTCGATATCTAATAATACCATAATTAATCTGTCAAAACCTACTGCTACACCACTATTAGCGTGTTGTTCATTGCTTATCTTATTTATAAAATCAGAGTCAATACGAATACGTTCATCACGGGATAGTTTGGACTTTGTTTCTTTTTCATAGTAATCTTCCAGTAGTTCCTTGTTATACTCTTCTGTGTAACAGTTACCAATTTCGATACCATTGATATAAAGTTCCCATCGTTCGTAGTAGGGCTTATGGGCTAAAGGTTTTGCCAAGGTAGGAATTTGAATTGGATAATCTTTAATATATACCATTCTATCTTTTGGTATATTATCTTCTACCAGGCTCAAGAACAAACTATGGAAACTTTCTTCCCAGGTATCACCTGTCGTAAGATCAAATTGTATACAAGCTTTATTTAATAGTTCTCTATCAGGTTTAAGATCCAAATCAACCTGGGTATATTGTTTGAATATATCTCTCATGTTTAAGACTTCAGGTTCATTATTGGCCCAGGGGGCTTTATATTCTTGACCTAATGTATAAATGATCTCATTAGTAGTTTGGATATTATCCAGATAATTAGCCTTATCTCTATACCACTCGAGCATGGTGAATTCTGGGGAATGATGGTGACTGATAGATTCTTTATTGCGGTAGGATTTCGCAAACTCATATACAGATCCCCATCCCCGGGCCGTTAGTTGTTTGAGATACAATTCCGGACTGGGTAACAAAAAAAGAGGTTCTGCTTCTCTGTATGGTGATTCTAAATAAGTAACAAAGTTGTCAATATGACTTTCAGGGATAATTCCTTTGGCCATAGAAGGGGTTTCTACACTTATAAAACCCGATTCTTCAAAATAGTTTTCAATATATCTTTTAATCTTGTTACGAATGATCTGAGTCTGTCTAGTCATCGTTTCCGTTGTTGAAAATTCCTGATAATAGGTCTGATCCGTTTTTACCCAGCTTCTCAAACATTTTACTTACTTCATTAAGACCTTTTACAAGGGGATCATTGCTTTTATTCATATCAGCTTTATAACTATCACCAGCTTTCTGCCATATCTTCCATAGATCATCATCTTCTGGTTTTTGATGAGGATAATTGCCTTCATAAATCTTGTTATAAGCACCAGAATCTACCCAAGACTTTATCTCCGGTAATCGGATAACAGGAAAAGGATGGGTTTGCCACATAACATTCAATAATTTATGCACACCATCAATAGCATCACCTGAACCTTCATATTCTGCGGCCTGTTCTAAAAATTGGTTGATATCCATTTCTCCAATGTTATTGCCACCTGCTAATTTCATTAATGTTCTATAGGATACATCTGGATCCTGAACGACAAGCAGCTCTGCTCTGTCTGCACTTAATTCACTTTTTCTATCCCATTCCCGTAGGGCTGCTACAACAGGAAAAATTGCCAATTGAGCTATAGGTAAGGGCATTAATTGAGTAGAAAAATTCACTAGTAACCACATCAAGGTCTTATATAATACATGTCCACTTTTGATGTGACCTATTTCATGTCCAATGACTCCAAGTAACTCATCATCTGTTAAACTGGAGACAATAGCACTGTTAAGAGTTATAATAGGTGTATTGACACCAAGAGTTGTTGCATTCATGACAGGACTATAGACGACAAATGTCTCTGGAACCTCTTCCATATCAAGGATTTTAGATGCTTCTATGACAAGTTTGTGAACTCTAGGATATTGTTTCTCTGTAACTCTGACACCATTTGCCAAGTACAATAGTCGTAGAGATTTATCTGAAGTGAATTTCAAGAAGAATTTGATTAATTCCTTAAAGGCAGGTATTTTTTCCAAACTTTGAATTGCTGCAGTATCTGCTGGATGCTCCCATGCTCTAGGAGATATACCGGGGAAATATTTTCTATTTTGGCTCACTTTAACTTCCTTATGTTTATTTTAAAACAATATACTCATCAAAACATCGAAAATCTATTACATTTGCAGAATGAAGTTAGATTTAGGACACAAGGTAATAAGTTTCGATGATGATATAATTGATTTAGGACTAAATACGAAGGCCTGGAATGGGGGAGAAGAGTGTTTGATTCGAGATCTGGAAAATCAAGGCCCCCTTCCTTCCTGCCTTATTATAAATGAACGATATGGTGCTTTAAGTATGGCCCTTCCTATAGAAAAAGGGGTATCCCTCTTTGATAGTGCCTATTATAAAACAAAATCTGAACATAATTATAGAATGAACAATGCCCAGGAACGAATACAAAGCAAGGGGATCATGGATGATATTTCAGGGAACTATTCCGCTATCGTGATCAGTCCTCCTAAGGAAATATCATTATTACAACATTACATTACATTAGGCTTATATCATTTGCATGACAATGACTACTTATATATCCCTTTTATGGATAAGCACATGAGCAAGGCACATATACAATTATTTGAGTCTTTTTGTGATGAGGTTTTTGTTTCAAAGGGCTATAAGAAAGGACGATATTTAAGGGGGGTAAAGAAAAACTCTCTAAAAAAAAAGCCTCTCTTGCAATACACTAAAACCACTTACAGGAATATAGAGGTCATTAATTCGGAGGGCGTTTTTGCTTCAGGACGAATTGATAGGGGAACTCAATACTTATTAGATAATTTGCATATCATTCCTTATTCTCATAGAGTCTTGGATCTGGCCTGTGGTGATGGTATTTTGGGAATGTCCTATAAAAAGGAGCATTCCGATTGTACTATAGACTTTGCAGATGCTTCTCAATTTGCATTAGATAGTACTCAGTTAAGCCTAAAAGCAAATGGACTGGAGGCTCGTCATCTGTACTGGTCTTCCTCCTATGATGCCATTCCCAATGAGAATAAATATGATTTGATCTTATTAAATCCTCCCTATCATATGGGTAATTCAAAAACTACCCAAATCGCTATACAAATGATGGAAGAAAGTTACCATCATCTTAAAGATAAGGGGGAACTATGGGTTATCGCTAATAATCATTTAGGTTATGATAGGCATCTTTTTAGACAATACTCCCATTGTCAGGTTAAACTTAAAAACAATAAATACCATATACTAATGGCTAGAAAGGAAAGATAGTGGAGTCCGCAAATACAAAGATCTATATAATTAGATCAAAATCACAATCTAGTGATTCAAAGTTTATAGAAATAATATCTGATCATGAGTGGGAGCAGGATAAATATCTACACTTGTTTAGTGGTAAAATTATTTCCATCAAGTCAAAAGAAGGGAAAACCGCTTCTATCAAAGGTATTGCTTTTAAGGATCTTCGGGTAGATGACCTGTTAATTCCCTATGATGATAGCGTGAACTTTAGTTCAAAGTTCTATGGTATAAAGGTAAATCAGTTTAAATCTGCCTCCACAGACAGGTTAACTCTCAAAAAGTGGAATAGTATGGATCATCCTTATTGGGGTTCTGTATCAGTAAATATTGATTCGACACCTAAAAAAGTAGATAAAAACAGGATTATGACCCTATCCCTACGCAAAAAAATTGCCTTGGCCCCAGGGTATAATGTAGAACTAAGTGATGGATCTGTATATTACATTTTAGCCCCTTTGGATTTGGCGGCTACTAACTTGAATCGTTTTGCACAATTTTTATCTAATCACCGGGGAATCACTATATATTCTCTCTACTTTGCTCTCTATAAGATAAATAGGGTAGTTGCCATTCCTCAAGGTGAAGACCAGATAGTCTTCCCTCATACTCTTAAATATGGATGTTATATATGGGAAGAAGATTACCATAAAGGCTGTCTCTCTAAACTGATAAAGTTTTGCAGATATTTAGGAGGCAGGAATAAAAAGGAAATTCTTGAGCGTTTAGGCCTCCAGGATAACTATGTGAATAATCTTCTGTCCTATGGAATAGAAAAAGAACTTCTGAAAGTAAACAATATTGGCCATTATATTGTGGCAAATGAAGAGGAATCCTCTCTTTTGTCTCCCTTGGGTTCTTCTATTTTACAGAAAATAAAAGATTCTGGTCTCAAGGGGATTATGATTCAGGAAGACCGTAACCCCTTACATGCCCATATCTATGAACAATTAATGACTTCAGACTTAATAAGTACCCTAGGTAAAGAATATCTCCTAGATAAAGTGGTAGTTCAGAATCTTATTGATGAGCTACGACAAAAAGTGGGGGATCAGGAATTGACTTTGGACCATATAAAAGAACAGACAGATTGGGGACGTAAAAAGTCTTTTGCTCTTCTAGAATATCTCTATTCTGAAGGCTATGTAGATTGTCTGGAAGAAGGCAGACGTTTTGTCTAAAATCTCTTTTTTAGGCTTGATTCTATCTGTATGGCTATTAATGAGCTGTACTGAGCATAAGCCTCAAATTGTAGACACTTTTTGGCAGATTAACCTACGTCATAATCCCGCTACTCATGAAATGCAAGAAGAATTATCCCTATATGTAACTGGTGATGATTCTGATGGTATGGAAGATCTTAAAGCATTATATATCATCAATGATCAACATCACAGATACTGGAATATCCTTGCTTCTGAGTGGGATACTCATCAAATCAGGGAAGAACAGTGGGTTGGATCCAGTAGATTAGTTAATGGTAGGAAACCTCACTGGGATAGGGGTGTATACCGCCTCATCTTAATGGATACAGGAGGAAGCCAGGATGAACGGGATATTAATATCAATTCTAATATCTTTGAATGGCAAAGTATTCCCTTTCCTTCAATTCAGGTCTCACACGAGGGGATTCGTATTGAAGGTGATCAAAGGGAATATTTGATTTTCTATTATGATGTGGATGGAACGCTCATTTCTTCTATTCATACCCTTTCCGGGTATAGTACCTGGGATCAATTAAAACCTTCCTCACAGGATACCATCGATTATATTGAAGTATACACTCTCTGGGAGGAGGAAGGGCTTGGTTTAATTACTGGTCCTTATGTTATCCCTCACGCTTAAGGGCTTTAAATATCCTGACTATAATATCCTTTAATCTATCAAGAAAACCTTTACCATAGCGTTGTGAATAATCCCTTGCTGCATCTTTTACGCTTACACCATCACCGTACTTCCTTTTAAGCTCATCCCAATGTCGAACAATCCACACATAAAGGTCAGCCTCCGTACGACCAGGAAATCGGCTTAACAAGTCTTCTTCTTTGATAGCTTCCAGGATGGGAAGAAAAATATTATCAAACCAGGACTTTGTTGCTACTTTGAGACTTATTTCATGTTTATGTCCCATATTTATGAAATATTTATGGCCATGGATATGACGTATAAGTTCATCATAACGTCCGGTAGCTGTGAAATCAATTCGTTTCATATCAATGACTGAACTGATGTCCTTATATTTCATGAAAGACTGTCTTTCATACATAATAATGGCTTGTCTCAGATTATCGATGGTCATATCTTTTGTGACCTTGATATGACTGGATAACTCTGTTACTTCCGCATCAATAGCTTCTACTTTTTGCTGTTTGGCTACACTGACCCGGTGATTCCCATCACGTACAAAATACACATCACCAATCTTATATAGCTTGATAGGAGGCAGGATCACTTGTTTTAAGTGGGCTTTATCAATACTCTCCCATCGTTTTCTTAAGTGATCATGACGGGGTAAAAAGGCTTTGTTAAAATCAGAATATCTTCCTTCTGATCCTACAATATCCTTGATAGATACAACCTGCATTCCCCGATATACCTGATTGGTAGGTCTAACCAAATTCTTCACATCATCAAAAGATAGCAATTGCTGTTTTTCAGGTTTGATAATATTAAGGATTTTACCAAAACGTGCTCTTACACGGGCTTTGTTGAAATCATCACTCGCTTGATAGTTAACTAGGTTATCACTCATTCGGTACCTCTAGGTCAATGACAATATGATCATAGGCATTGATTATAATAGTTTCATAGTATCGGCTTTGACGCTTAGCATTTAATTCATAAAGGTGAATATGGCCGTGAATCAGGTATTTAGGTTTAAATACCCTCATAAACCACAAAAAAGCTTTAAATCCAATATGACAGGGATCAGGTTTATCATGAATTCCTTTCGGAGGGCTATGTGTCAACAATATATCGAGATATCTTCCATATTTTATTTTATTATAGATAAGTTTTGGAATGAGTTTGAAACAATTCAAGTACATTCCCAGATCGGTATATTGATTGTCATCCCCATTGTAACGAATACTACCACCCAGTCCTGCCATCAGAAGATTCTTTGGGGTTCTTATCACTTTGCCGCCCACATAGGTCGCACCAAAATGATGTTCATATTGTACCGTATCCATCCATGCCCTGGGATCCATCTCAGAGGACTTCTTTTTGTAGAAATTGAAACGCTTAAGGTGATGATTACCAAAGACAAAGTAGCATGGTTTGTTCAAACTACTTACAATAAAACCATAATATTCCAGGGGCAGATCTCCCGCCCCTAATATTAAATCTACATCTTCAAAACGTTTCTTGATAGAATTAGAGTAAACTAAAGGATCAATATGATCGGCTACAACTAAGATTTTCAAGCAAATACCCCTATTTTAAGTAATTCTGAAGCTTATCCTTATTCATCAAATCCACTGGTCTTGACTCTGCAAAAGTAATGGCCATTCTTGAAAAATTAGAACTTGAGAATATAATAGCACGGTTAGCCCCAAGGGATTTCATTTCTTCATGAAGATCACGGATGATATTTTCTTCAATCATATCCGGTATACGTAAGAAACGAATAAGTTTAGGCATCTTTCTTGTGTTACGCCACTTAGCAGAATCACCTTCGATGGCAATGATTTGCGATCCATTAGGAATTTCTTTGATATCCTGAACAACAAGACCCATTTTGACCACTGCGTTTTTACATAGTTCCATAAAATGTTCTTTACCGGCTGTCAGATAGTCTTTCATTTGATCATCAACACGTAAGTCCTGATAAGAACTTAACTTTTGAGACACATCTTTGAAATTCGGTTTTACACCATAAATCTTTTCCCATTGCTCAATAGCTTCATCAAATTTTCTTGTTTTCTCATAAGCTAAGCTTAGAAAGTAACGGGCATAAAGAGTCTCATTGGCTTTGGGATCAGTAGCGAGTTTTATAGCCCTTTCTAATTCACTTATGGCTTTTTCCGGAGTTTCTATGCTTAAGTAACAGGAACCCCGTTCAATAAGTGATTTTATCTTGAGATCTGGATCCTTTTGAGAGCTCTCAAAGCATTTGAGTGCAGCTGTATACTCCTGGCGTTCCTTTGCAATACGCCCCAAATAGAAGTGTGCCTGCCCATTTTCCCTGTTATACTTCAAGGCCTCTGTAAAAGCATTTTTTGCTTCCATAGAACGTTGATTCCTGTAAAGAATTAATCCCAGTCTAAAATGGCTATCAGAATGACGGGGATTGATCTCTAAAGCCTTCTTATAATAACCAACAGCTTTATCTCCTCTATTACGTTCTTCAAAGAGAACTCCAGCATTGTAAAAATGTTCCGATTCATGCGGTTCTAATTTGATAAGTAATAGATATTCTTTAAGAGCTTCTTCATGTTGGTTAAATTTCTGAAATAAAGTAGCGATTTCATTGCGAAACTTCTTTTCATCGCACATACCGTCAAAGTTCCCAATAGAGTTAACCGTCTTATACTCCATAAGGGCCAATTCATTCTTGTTTTCCATCTGATAAGCTTTACCAAGAAAATAATGAGCATCTAAACTACGCGGCTCTTTAGCTATAATCTGCTTTGCTATCCGAGCTGCTGATGCTGTTTTGCCTGACTTAATTAAATCGGCCAATGTAGATATCCTTTTGGGGGCTATAAGACTTTTCACGATATAAGCAACAAAAAATCCAATAGCGACACCAAAAACGATAACGAAACCTATTAGCGGTGACATTAATACTCCGAAATAGTGATATAATTTAATGAAAGATTAATTCCTTTTGGAAAAAGTGTCAAATAATCCGATATTGGGGATAATGGACATGAAACGTATTTTACTATTATTAGTTAGTGTAGTCTTTCTGAATCTAAGCTGTTATGGTCAGAATCTTGTAGATTCTGGTGAGCAGGCTTTGATGGAAGGAAATATGGAAAAGGCAGAGTCCTTATTCCTGGCAAGTTTGGGACAGAATCCTTCCCAAGGTAAACCCTATATCTATCTAGGGTTTATATACGAGAAATCTGGAGCTAGAGATAAGGCTGTGCAGATATTAAGCAGAGGTTTAAATCAGGCATCAAGCCATTTAGCTCAGATAAATTATAACTTGGGTAATGTTCAATTTGCTCAAGCTAAATATGACGATGCAGATAAAAGCTATTCTGAAGCGATCCGGATCAATAGCAGTTATGCTCCCGCTGTTCTGAACCGTGCTAATTCTCGGCTACAGCTTAAGGAATTCCAGGATTGTTTGAATGATTATATTTTGTATCTTAATTTAAAACCCGATTCCTCACAAAAAGAAAATATAGAAAAAGTCATTGCTTTGTTGCAGCAATATATGGCAGAAGAAGAACAGCGTAAGCTGGCAGAAGCAGAAGCCAAGCGAATTGCAGAAGAAGAAGCAAAAAAACAGGCCGAACAAAAGGCAAAGGATGAAGAACAAAAGAGATTGGAAGAAGAGGCTAGACAGAAAGAGGAAGCCGCAAGGCAACAGGCCCTTCTTGATGACATCTTAAATTCATTGCAGAATGCCGGTGATAATACAGAAGGGATATCAGCGGAATCAGAAGGTTTAGAAGATTATGATTATGACATTGATATTGAAGACTAAGGGAGGAAATGAATGGACAACAAGATCAAAATAGCTTTAATAATCCTAATTAGTATTCTATTGATTGGATTGGGAGTATTCCTGATTACTCATAGAGGTGGTTCAGAAGAAAATTCAGCAAGGGATAATGCCCTGGCCTTAGCTACTGAATACCTTGAGGAAGGGGAATTTCAACGGGCATTAGATTTGGTTGAAAAAATATTACTGGATAATTTTGATGATCAGGAAGCACGGGATTTAAAAGATAAGATTCTTGAAGCCAAGAGATTGGCAGAAGATTCGGAATATCAAAAGAAACTGGATGATGAAAAGAAGCGTAATGATCAACTAACGGAAAGCTTGAAGGATATTTCCAATAGAGTGCAGTCTCAGCCAGCAGTCACCACCCAGCCCAAGCAACCAGAAAAACAAAATCAACCAGCCAAAGAATCTGAAGAAGATAAATTAAGCAAGGAAGTCGCTGAGTTAATCAAAAAAGGTTTAGCTGCTTTGGATAAGGATGATTTTGATCAGGCTCATAGTTATTTTAATCAAGCAATAGATAAAGATTCTGATAGTGGAGAAGCCTATGCCTGGAAAGGGGAAACATATTTTAAGGAAGATAGTGATGATTCACAGAACCTGGAACAGGCCGTAAAAAACGCGAATTTAGCATTAGACAAATCTCCTCACTTCTGGGTTCCTTATTATACCTTAGGTCAGATTTATGAAAAAACAGATCAATGGGATGATGCAGTACGTTCCTTTAAGGATGCTAAGCGCTATAATCCGAATGATGCAGATATTCTCTATGAATTAGGAAAGGCTCAGTTCCGTGCCCATTTATTCAGTGATGCCTTATTATCCTTTACTGCTTGTGTCAAACTGGATCCTTCACGAAGTAAAGCTTACTTTAATAAAGGGGCCACAGAAAAAGTCTTAAAAGATTATAGAAGTGCCGCTGAAAGCTATGCTAGAGCTTATAAGATTGATCCTAACTATGGATCTGCCTATTTTGAATATGCACAGATCCAAAAATCACTAAGCAAGATGGATTCTGCAATAAGAGCCTACAAAAAAGCATCTGACTTAGAACCTACTAATGTTAAGTTTTTGCAAGGTTATGCTTTTGCCCTCTATCAGGCCTCTAAATATAGTGAATCAGAAAGCATTTTTGCTAAGGCCCTTGCTTTACAGCCTGATAGTCCTGAAACCAACTACAACATGGCCAATGTTAAACTAAGGTTGAACAAGGCCAGTGATGCACTTAATTATGCTGCGAAGGCTGTAAAGGCTGAACCTAGTAAAGCTAATTACTACTTTACCCTAGGTGAAGTAAGTGAAGCTCTTAATCAAAAGGATTCTGCAATCACCAGTTATCTGCAAAGTGCCAAGTTGGATCCTCAGTATGCCAGTCCTCTTATCAATCTAGGAAAGATCTATGATGACAGTGGTGACTATGATAAGGCTTTAGCTCTATTGTTGAAGGCTAGTTCTCTGGACTCTAATTCTGTGGCTGTACACAACAACTTAGGTAATGTGTATTTGCATAAAGAATTATACCCACAGGCTATCGAAAGTTATAATAAGGCTATTAAAAGTAAACCTGACGCAACCTTAATGCGTTACAACTTAGCCAGTGCTTATATAGAAACCAAACAATATGAATTAGCCCAAAGCGTACTTCAGGATTTGATCAAGATTGATAGCAACTATTGGGATGGGTATTATCAATTGGGTAAACTGTTCTTTACAACAGGACAAACAGATATGGCTAAAACCATCCTCCAGAGTTTGTTAGATAAGAATCCTAATTATGATAAACGGGCAGAAGTAGAACAAATCCTACAGTAAACGACCTAGTAACTGAAATAATTCCTCTCGGCTGATTTCATACCAGATGGGACGGCCGTGAGGACATCTATGAACAGGAAGACTAATAGCTTTATCGATGATATCTACAGCTGTTACAGCGCTAATAGGATCTCCGTCTTTGATTGCTTTACGACAGGACATGGTAGCATATAAATCAACCATTAAATCATCTGAATTGCCTTCGGGAGAGATAAAAAACTGGATTATGGTATTTTGTAAAGAGGCTACTCTGGAAGGAAGAGCTTCCAGATTCCATATCCCTTCCGATTCCTGTGATATTTTAAAACCTGCTTTATTTAAGGATTCCTTATAGGCCATTATCTTTTGTTCAGATTCTTCGGGCACTTCTATACGCTCAGGGATAAGCAGTTCCTGGATTGTCCCTGGATCATTTTTATATTGTTCAAACAATATCCGTTCATGGGCTGCATGTTGATCCATAATATAAAGTGTTGAGTCCATCTCAAAAATGAGAAAAAGGTTCATAGATTGACCTAGATAGGTGAATTTATTCTCAGGTTTAGTGGACTTCACATATTCGAAGGCTTGGCTAAAGGAACGACTTTCCTGTCGTAGTTCATATTTATTGGTATTTTGCTGGGGTAAATAGGAAGTCGGCTTTTTATAGACCTGTTTTACTTCCATATTGTTTAATTCTTTTTGATAAGTATTTAATGGTAATTGGGTCTCTTTAATGGAAAACCCTGCCAGATAATCCCTAATCATCGTCACTACAGAATGATGAATTTCATTCAAATTACGGAACTTGGCTTCTTTTTTCGCTGGATGAATATTGAAGTCTATCAAATGGGGCTCTATATCAATAAAGAGAAAAGTAACAGGGAAGACTCCCCCTGGTAGTACTTGCTCATATCCATAGGTGATGGCCTGTATAAAAGCGAATTCTTGAATCTTTCTCTTATTAACATAGACTTGAATGTATTTGCGATCCTTCCTGTTTAAGCCAGGTTTCCCCAATATGGCCTTAATGGAATAACCATTCCCTTGCCAGTCTAGCTCATCAAGCATGGACGTCTCTATCTTGTCATTATAGACATCTTTAATACGGTCGAGCTGAGTTGTCTTGAAAAGAAGATCCCTTTCTTTATTATCAATAGTCATTCTAAATTCTATATTGGGGAAGGGAATGGCCTTTTCATGAAAGGTGGTACGACATAGGGACGTTTCAGAGGCTGGTCGTTTGAGGAATTTCTTACGAGCGGGGAGATTGAAAAATAACTCCTTAGCTTCAATAATTGTTCCCTGTTGACAAGGTGCAGGCTGTAAAGACTTTACCTTACCCTCTTCAATCCTAAGTTTATATCCCAGATCAGAAGTATTTGACAGTATTTCAGTCCGGGCACAGGTCGCAATACTCGAAAGAGCTTCTCCACGGAAGCCCATTGTTTTCGTTGTCAAAAGATCATCTTCTGTTCTGATCTTTGATGTGGCATGAGGTAGAAAACATAGTTCCAGATCCTCTTTTGTCATCCCGCAGCCATCATCAGATACACGTATAGAATCAATACCCCCCTGTTTGATTTCAAGAGTTATTTTATCCGCACCACTATCGATAGCATTATCTAATAGTTCCCTCACAATAGAATAGGGCCGGTCAATTACTTCACCGGCCGCTATCTTGCGGGCTACATTATCTTTTAAAACTTCTACACGTTGTCTTTCATTCACAGTCTGCACTAAAAATTTATCCTGGTCTCAATAGTATAGGATGGCACAATCTTAGGATTTTTTTGAGAATCTGTTTGAATTTTATCAGGATTCTCTTTATCAGGCAATGTCGTTGTTCCTGCCATAAAAGCAATGTCTAAACCTTCTGTGACTGGGTAAACGATTTCACCCTTGATAGCTGTGAAAGCATCAAAAAGTGATAAATCTTTACCATTTCCCTTGTTTTGAATCGTAGGAATGAAGTAGGTCCTCTCATAGCTCACAGATCCGTAGAGTCCTAATACAGGGATGACCCCTTCCTTCACACTTAGTTCCAGTTTGAAGTAATCCTCATCCTTAGTTTTGAGATTATCACTTTCGTCGATCTCCCAAGGCCATAAGTATCCTGCAGACAAACGAATTGCATCAAATAGATTAATTCCTGATTCCCCATATATTCCCATTGTAGTTATATCATATTCGCTATTATCAGGATCGGATAAGTAGGAATACATTTGATAGATATACTTCCCTTTCGTCCTGTCGTAATTAGCATTGAAGTAGGGAAAGGCAAATGTATTACGTCCATAGCGATAATCTAAACGATAATCTACAATAAAAATGTGACCTATAGCACCTGTCATGGCTCCCCAGTTGTAAAGCTTACTATCCCTGTAGATATAATCTGTCTGAAAACCGTTGGAAAGGTGTTGACTGTTGTCACTTGGATTATCCATGCTTTCTTTTAGATAGGGGATAACCGTTCCTCCATCAACGAATAATTTGAACCCGAAGAGGGAAGTCTGAACATTAATTAATGACATATCCAGTGAGGTTCCTACCATAATAGGTTTACCGTAAGGATCTTTATTTTCCATTGTTTCTATTGTTTCTATTGGATCTGTATCTGCTATCACTGTATAACCCAATTCAAAACCAGACCATAAAGGACTGATACTAAAACGACCTCCCATGATGTCGGGATCTCCCAAGTCATCTACAACAGCTTCCATTCCTGCCTTTTTCCCTTTTAGGCCTGCATTAATACCAACTTTTCTAACAGCAGGAAAGTCTATATCGTTCGCATAATTGTTCATTAGGAAGCCATCACCAATGGTCATGGTTTTTAGATTTCCAAACTTCAAATAGAAGTTATCAGTTTGAGGATCACCATATTCAAGATATCTAATCTTAAGGGCTAAATCCTGAAATAAGTCTGTATATAAGTCATAATCATTATCTTGATCAGAACCAAAGCTCCATTCATTATTACCACCTGGTTGATACCAGTTACCCGGATCAAGAATATCTTTGGAATATACAATAGGCAGGTAGAGACCCAATTTTAACTTACCAAACACGAAACGAGGTTGTATTATAGCTTTAGAGTAAGTGGTTTCACCTACAGTCATCGAACCTATTTCAAGATCAAATAGATTAGCAAATCCTGCAAACATACCACCTCCCTCTGGAGTTGTTGTATTTCCAGGAGTTTTATCAATGGGTTGTTCTGTTATAATGGTTTGATCTGTTGGTTCTTCGGTAGCTGGTTCTTCCGGAGTAGGTTCTTCCGGAGTAGGTTCTTCTACAGTGGTTTTCGGTTCTTCTGGGGGCGTCTCCTCCTCACCTGTTTTTTGTTCTGTGGATACTTCATGTCCAGGAACATTGTCAGGAGATAAACTTTCGAAGTCCAGATTCTCTACCAGATTACTTAATTTGGCGGCAGGCCATACCGTTGGTTGAAATACTTCACCAAAGGTATCAACACCCTTTCCTGTAGGAACGGCAACAGAGGTACCTGTTTTAAGGTTGGTAACTTCTACTAATCCATCAAATACAAAAGTGGCATCAACAACCCCTTGGGTATACTGCATAGCAAAATCAGTTCCCCGTACACCTGCTATGGCGGTCTGTGTTTTTACTGTATAGGATTCATCACCAACAGCCCTTGCTGCAACAGCACGCATCTTACCACTCACTAAACTAAAGGTGTTAGAAGTAGCTTGTTCTCTTCCCTGTAAAGCATCAATAGAAAAGACCGTATCCGGTGATAATTTAACAATAGTACCATTCGGCTGCAATTCGATTTCCACATTTGATAATCCTGTGTCTATGGAATATCCCGGTGTAAGCTCCATTCCGAACTCAGGAAATAATTCTGTATTATTATCATCATAAATAATGAGCGATGTCTCATCATCATAGTACACAAGCGTTGCTACAGGATCCTGGTTCTGAGCATAAGTTAGTGTCCCTATTATCATAACTAATAAATAGATAATGTAATATTTCTTATTCATCTGTGAGGCTCCTTAATACAAGCTTATGGCTGTTTCGAGTTTTGTAGAAACGTCCCAAGCATCTTTGTCAGGTTCATGATCATTGTTATAAGTCAGATTATACAATAATGATACAACAGCTGGTCCTGTCTGGTAATTAATTCTGGCCCCTATAAGGGAGTTATCCAGTTCAGATAGATCTGCCCATTCTTTTATTTCCCTTTTATCATAGGAGGCTCCAAAGCTAAGATTGGGAAGTAATCCGGGCTTTACCTCAAAGTAAGTAATGAGATGAGGATAATTCAAATAAACCAGATCTGTAGTATCAGGATCCTTTTCATCCTTAATGACTTTTTGAAAGGGTGATTCTACGCTGACATTCATGACAAGGAGGTCTTCTATCATGGATAATCCCAGAGAGGCTAACCATGATTGGTAGGGATCCATTACATCCTTAATGATATTTTTGGTTATTAGGTATTTTGAAGCTCTGTCCAAATCGTAACTTTGGTTAAAGTATGTTGGTAGGAAGTCTTCTCCCATGATTCGTATCTGGCCACCATAAGTCACTATTTTAACTAATCGACCACCGGCTCCTATCATTCCTCCCAGCGCTCCTTCTTCGCTTGCAATATCTCCGAAGAGGGCTAAGGAAAGGGTATCACTCATGAGCAAAGGTTGCTTAAAGTCCAAGCCTGTAACAAATACAGTTTCTTCTTTATTATATAATTTGCTTTCATCAATCCCTGTTGTATCAGGATTATCAGATCTGTCTTCGACATAGTGGAAGGGGGCATTGTCCAAAACTATTGTATATCCTAATTGAAACTGTTTAAGGATTTCATTTTCCATAAATCCCATAGGACGGGCATATAATCTACCTCCTATAACATCGAAGGCTGCTAAGTTCCCAACGAAGGATTCAAAGCCAAAATAGGGCAAATTAAAAAGTGCTGAATCTAAATCAAAACTCAAACCTAAAGGTTTAATTTCAGGACGGAAGAGCATGTTAGAATAATTACCCATGATAAAACCATTACCGAGGGTGGCATCCGATATGGCTCCAAACTTAGCATATATGTCATCTCCCTTATTCCCATAACGAAGGTATAGGATTTTACTGAAATACAATTCTAGCCAATCTTGAAAATCCCCATCATCCTCAGGGACCCAGTCTTCCTGTCTTAAATCAAACTCAGGATTACCTACGGCATCACTTTTTAATTCATAGTTCAATACCAGATCTAAACCAATTCCTATTTTACCCATACTCAAATCAGGAGCTAAACTCAATGTGTTATAGGTAATGTCATCTATGCTTTCCACGCCTAATCCAACGCTAGCCCCAGTTTCGGTGGAGGCCGTTTGGGAATCAGACCACGCTGGCAGAATAAGAATAGTGATGGCTGCAAAAATTAGATATGTTTTTCTCATGCACTTTCTCCTTACTAATATATAACCTTAATAATAATAAAATACCAATATTTAATACTGAATAATTGACTGAATTCCCGTCCTAAAACCATAGGTAAGAATATCCTCCTGTGTATAATATCCCAGGTCAAGGTAAACTTTAATACTTCCTCGTTGCTTTGCAAGAATAACTTTGGTCTCATGTCCCAACCAGATTTCATAGCTCTTATCTCTTAACCAATAGCTATTCAGCCTTTCTGTATTCTGTACAGATTGTGATTGTATTAAGCTTTTGGGGACATACGGTAATACACTATGACCCATATAGGCAGTTTTTGTTTGAAATTGCCATTCCAAATCCATACTTTTCCACTGCCCATCAACAAATTCATATTCTATATTACTGAGGTATTTTTTACTCTTGGTGATTTGAAGAGTGACTCTGTTCATGCCTGAAAAAGTCACATCCTCCTTGTTCCATGAGATCCTGTATCGGTGGTTTTGTATATCTGTCAGGAAAAAAGGAATTTTCAACCAATGGCTTTGAGTCCCCAATAGATTAATACTACTGCTTTCCAAACCTAAACTATATTGATAGTCATAATTAATGCTATCTTCATAGGCACTCGTCTTTGTTTGGGCGGAGGCCGTTATAAAGTTGGGTGCAATTAACTCCCATGGAGAGAAGCCTATATCCCTCTTTATACTTACGCCCCCTTCAGGAGTGTATAGGATTTCCTGTTCCTTTTCCCTTTCCACATAAGGTTGATAGAATAACTCCCTATACCACTGGCTTAAAAACTGAGGCCAATCACTACGCCATTGATCGAATCCTGCCTCTTTTTGAAAACTAATCTCACGGTTGGAGGCATAGGTAACGCTTTTCTTTAAGGACTTACTATAATAGGGGGTTAAAGAAAAACCTCTGCCATATATGGGCAGGCTCATCTTGATTGCCTGGGTGCTTTGCTGTGTATAGGGGCTCTTCCTCAGGGTGTTGAGGCTTTGGCTGATACCAAGTTGGGGAGCCAAAACAGACCACCGGAATTGGGTCTGCAAACTGTCTGTATGATAGGATCTTTTATAGCTGGTTGAATAATCATATAAGTCATAGATAGTGGATTGCCATGGGTAAAATTCTTTATCCTTATCAATAGTATCTATTTGTCCCAATGACAAGGCGTTGTTGAGAGCAAAATTAAACTGTGGCTTTGAGTATTGTAGTTGAGATTTATAACTTTTACTGGTGCTATTGTCATAGTTAATGCCTTGCCGATAGCTCAGTGATCCTTGCCCGGGGATTGTGAGACTATATTTATTACTATGGCTCCCTCGTGAATCATAAGTATCTGTTAGACGTATATTTTTATCCCACAAAGCAAGGGTTCCCTCATTCTTTATATCCACATCGTTGCTACTGTCGTCATAGTAACTATGGTCTATGGATAAATCGTTCCAAAGGATATCCCATTTCGTATCAAGAGAATAAACACTATTATAATACTCCCCATTGTAGGCTTTGCCTGTCCATTCCACATTGGTATTCGGTATATAGGGATGCTTAGGGAGGGAAAGGAGGGTATTTAAATTGGTTGAAACATAGGTATCCACCATATAAATACTATCTTGCTTTCCCCCATAGAGCAGGAGCTCGTCGACCAATAATTCTATTGTATCAGCAGCTGTACTTGATAGGATTAGTCCATAGGCCTCTGTGTCATAGGGCCAGTCTTTTGTTGGAAATCGTAACTGTTCCCACTGGTTTAGTATTAACTCATCAGCTTCCACAGTCCAATCCTGGGTACGCCCCTCACTGTCAAAAAGGGTAAGGGTAATGGTCTCAGGAGAGGTAATGCCGTCTAAGGTATGAATATAGAGGGACCATTCTTCATAATCCTTAATGGGCATGGGAGAGGTGAAATAATATTTTGAATATGCTTTTACGGTAGTAGGATTGGATTTCTTCCAATGCCAAAGGATGTTGTTGGTTTTATTATCAATAGATAAAATCGTAAGGGCCGTATTTTGAAGGGATATTTGAGAGTTAAGGGGGCTCTCCCTAGAGAGCGAACTTTCTGATTCTGTGGAATCAATGACACCATTAAGGAGTCTTATCTCAATAGGACTAACTGCAATTTTTCCCGTAATAGCAGTAGCTGAACTATCGTAAAAGATGATTCGATAAGCGGTGGCATTATTCAGTAACTTTCTATCCCCATTATTGAGTTCTAATGTGAAATTCTGCCAGTCCATTAGGGAAGAATCCCAAGTCCCTAATTCATACGTAACAAGAGTCTCAGAGTTTTGAAATACATTATTATCATCAAAGTCTTCTCCCTTGTCATAATACTCTCCATAATTTAAACCTGTCTGGGTATAGAGATCATCATCATAGGCCCCGTTATCATTGACGTCTTCTGATAAAGTACCTATTTGAAGGTAAATGTGACTATTTGTGCTCAAATTGCTGTTATCAATGTTCTTAATGCTAAGGGTTATTTCAGATATATTATTGCCTTCATAGAGGGAGGGTAGCAGATGTTGGCTTCCTACCCATGATTGAGAAGGGGTTAGAGAGAAATCAAGAATATTAATATTATAAGGAATGTTATCATCACCATAGGTAACATAAGGACCAGACTTATCGCTTTCTTCATTATAAGAGGAGGATCCATAAGAACTTAGTATCAGGTTCCCATATTCATCATATTGAGAATAGTCTTTATACTTCAGGATTCCCTCATTAGTGCTTGTTAAACTATTCCCATATACTGTTGATACAGGAGGGGCACTGGGAATCTCATATCCCCAATAGTAGCTCAAGCGTATGCTGTCCTGATCGAAGGTTTCGAATTCGTATAAGCCGCTAGTATCTGTATAAATAGTATTGTATTGAGGGGTTACTTTAAAAAAAGTATTCCCATCATCATAACTCAGTTGCAAAGCAGAGTTTATATAGGCACTATGTTCTGATTCGAAGCTGGAATATTCTGAATTTGTTACATTGTAGCTTCCCTGAAGATTGCCTTGAAGGTTCACTCTATCGTTAATATCGTAAGATAGCCCGGATGAGGCATAGATGGAACCTTCCTTACCATCAGAGGTCTCACTAGTATAGGTAACATCGATTGTATCGTTGGGATAGATGATCTGGCTAAAAGTAATGTACCCTGTATCGGGGTTAAAACTATAGGACTCTGTTCTATGACCATTAATATAGATACTAAGGGAATCTTCAAGTACTCCAGATCCCAGATAGTACTGGTATGACTGTTGTGTTTCTGACAGGGCAGCGAGAAAAAAAGTAGGTAAGAAATTATTTTCAGGAGAGTATAGTTCTGGGACATCCTTCCCTAGGGGATAATCATTACTATCACTAGATTGAATACGTAATGCATTGGTTGATAGGATTGGTTCGTAATCATAACTTTCAATGGGATCTGCTGTATTACTGAGCGCATACAACTCAAAGCTTGTTATAGAATCATCAAAGTCAGAGTACACATTACGGGATTCAAAGGGGTTGAACTTGGACGGGTCATAAAGGACGTAATAGTCCTTTCCCTGACTGATCCCTTTCCATACGAGATTTACCAGTCTTCCACTTTGATCTGTTCCAAGGTAGGAGGTTATTGAAAAATTAAAATTTATATAGGGTAAGTCTAAGTCAATAAAACCGGAGTTACCATCTGGGAGGCTATTTAAGCCAATATTACTATCTCCGACGGTATATCCTGATTTTGTATAGAAGATTAATACTTTTCCTGATGATTTTGCGTTTAACACAAGGAGATTAGACGCTTGCCTGTACTGGTATTCCTCTGGTTCTAGTTTGGTATAATGATCGTCAGAGGCAGGATCTTCATCAATGTATTCTCCCTTTCTATTCTGAATGTAAATTTCCAGGTCCTGAACATTGTCGTCCGGGAGGTGAAAGTATTGTCCTTTGCTATAATCCTTCAGATTAATAGAGGTTGAACTTGTTTTCTGATTACCCTTGAACCGGGCCGTTTGTACTGTTTCTGGAGAATAACGGAAGATGGTTTCCCATTTCGCCTTATCCGTTTCTGTTTTTAGCTTAATCCCTGGAGAGTCATAGGTTTGAGAATTGGTTATCTGGTCAGCGTATTCATCCATATTAATACTGGTATTCCCAAGATAAAATTGCTTTACCAGCTGATCTTCTCTTCCTTCATAACCAAGCAAGTAGGTGTTATTGTCAAAACCACCTAGATAACTTACCTCTGCCAGTAATTGATCATAGATACGGAGGGATGCTGTAAAGTCTGGTGTTTGAGTAAACAAAAAACCTTCCTCAAAACTGGGAAGGTTCTGTAAATAGCTCCCTTTTGTAGAGGATTGTGTATAGCCCAGTCCCATTAGCATATCCAGTGTCCAGGAGCCTGTGACAAATAACTGATAATCTCCACCAGCATCCTGCCATAGGGTTTCACTGACTTCTTGTTCTTGAGAATATAGATTTATGAAGATTGATGGTATTAGTAATAAAACTAATAAATACTTCCTCAAGTAATCTCCTTTATTTATACGATTCACTTTGGTATGTTCAATTATAAAGAAATTACAAGAGGAATGGTATCATTTGAGACCAACTTCATTCTCAACAGGAAAGATGGTTAGATCCTTTATTTTATAGGATTCATTGATTTGGAAAAACTCAAGGAACGTATCCTTTGCTTCAATGGTCAAATCAAAGTAATGGTATAAAGGTTCAAATCTGTCATCTTCCACTTTGATTTCGAAGCTAAAAGTTTTGCTTTGACCAGCATAGGCAGCTTTAACAGGATAAGGCCAAAAAGTATAAGTTCCTGCTGTTGAAGGAACCATTTCATAAGGATTAAGCCAGTTATCGTCAATTGATTTTACTAATTCTCCATCAAGCCACAAGCTTATCTTTGTTTCAGAGATAGGACAGAAATTAGTACCGTTAAATAACCGTCCCATTATGGATGGAAAATTAAAAAAATCGCCCTGTGGAACGGAGGGTTTTTCTTTCATCGTTGTACTGGCGGAAGGCCTTTTTCCTTTTGACACAATTTCAATGGCTTCCCATATTAAGGCTGTAATGTCTGCTTCCTTCTGCAATTTATCCTGATAATTAACTTCGTGATGGGCTAAGCCTCTACCGGATATAACATATTCAGGTCTAACACGATTTAATACAAAACAAATGACATCTAGTTTGCACTGATAATTTCTACAGAAATCTGTATTACCTTTGGCTATCTCTTCTTGAAACAGGTCTTCTACCCGTTTAATGACATAGTCTTGCATTAAGTTATGGATTTGCATCAAACTTACCTCCCATTTATAGTTTAACTAGCTTTATATTAGCGTGCAAGGAAAGATTTTTCAGGACCAATTGCATTTGATAGGTTCAAAGGCATTAAAAGTCTTATCTTTCTGAGGGATGAAGTAAAATAATGAACATTCTGTTTGTTGAATACAGATTCTGAATTCTCAAAAGGAATGACGGAATTCGATGTTTGAATGGGGAATTTTACTTCAAAGTTAATATTCTCGGGTATATCCAGAATAATCTGGTTCTTAACATCTGTACCCAGTAAGTCTTTTATGCTCTGTTCTATCTCTTGTTCACATTTGTGACGTTCATCTAGCTGTGTTAATTGCTGATGAAGATTGTTGTTACTATCAAAATCCATTTCTTCATGAATTACATACTGTCCAGGATTTTCGCTAGCCTGAATTAATGTCTGAATGGGGGCTGATAGGTCTCTTGTCATGTAATGAAATTCTCTATCATCCTTGTAATACAGATTATCAGGATTGATCTCCCTGTTCTCTAATCCGAGATACACAGCTTTTTTAACTAAAGCAGTGGCAATTCGTACCTGGGGATGCCAGTAGACAGATTTGTACATCTGATATTTGGAGAAAAGTATATTCTCAATAGACATAATTCCTTTATTCGTTAGTGATATTCCATTAGAAGAGTGAAAACGCAGGTTATGGAATATGTGATCAATATCCTGTATGCCATAGGGTACACCACAATAAAAGGCATCTCTATTGAGATAATCCAGCTTGTCAGGGTCTAGTACACCTGAAAGAATATTACGATAAAGGAGAAAATCTGAATCAGCAGGAAGAGGGTGATGGTGATCGATGATGGATACTACATCTTTCGGCTTTATTTTAATCCGTTCAAGCAGTTGATGGATTTCAGAGTTCATTATGATACGTCCTGTTAGGATCTCATGATCGACCAGAGGAAGTTCTTTAAAACTATGTGTATAGGGAAAATGCCCTAAGTCATGAAGCAAAGCTGCTACAAGAAAAGCCTTCACATGGTAGATGTTTAACTCAGGACAATTAGGCTTAATGATAAGAGATTCAATAATCTGTTTGGCTAAATGGAATACCCCTAAACTATGGTTAGCTCTTGTATGGGTAGCTCCTGGATACACGAGATAGGTAGGACCTAATTGCTTTATATTATGCAACTGTAAGAACGGCTTTGTCTTGATAAGTTCAGCGAACTCACTAGTGAGATAAATATGATGCCATAGGGAATCCCTGATAGGGACCACAAAATCTTTGTCAAAATATTCATGTATAATATGATTTGAGTGCATATATAATCCTTATTAAAAACTAGTCCTATGTTATACTTCTGTCCATGAAATACACAGTGCTTATGGTGATTTTTACTATACTAATACTAGGGGGATGTACAAAAAAAGAGTCTCCATCTCCTAGAAATAACTCATCTACCTTAACGGAATCAAACTTAGATAATCAAGAACCCCCGGAGGGTATGGGAGAAGAAAGGGATAATGTCAAATCTCCTGATACCATGTTCACAGGACGTGAGGATTTTTTTAGTTCTGCTTATGTTATTGGTCCTGTGGATATGACCCTGGGAAATTTACCCATTCGTCAGGAAATGAGTCCATCAGAGCTACAGCGTTATGAGTTGCTTCAAAACTTTATATCAGCCCTAGAAAAAGGGAAATCCTGGACAGATTATATTATACCAGACAAGGTGTTACTGTATAAAACATTGTGGGAGGATAGACTTGTTCCCTCCTTAAGAGAAATTGTTATTGGTGCTGAGATAAATCAAAATGAAGTGTATAGCTATAATGTAAGATTAGTGGTGTCTGATTCCTCCTATGGAGAAGGTATCATTACTATTACAAAGGAAGAGAGTCACTATTACATAGATGACTTTTTATTCGATTCTGATGATTTTTCCATTGTGCGATCAGAAAAGGAACCCTTTCAACCAGAATACACGATAGATGTCAATAATCTTGTTTATTAGGAAATCTTAATCGATCTATTACGGGTGGGGAAGGTTTTCTTAAGGGCTATACAATTAGCCTTCTGAGTAAAAACCACTCCTTCATTCCAATATTCTATGGCAGCAAAAAGGGCATTGCCTCCATCATGATCATCACTGTCTTCTGTCCTATAGGATACGTAATTCCCTAGTTCTTCAAAGTCATGTCTGGCATAACAGGATAGTCGCTTTTCATTAAAATCATTCCATTCTTTGAGCTTCTGGAAGCCAGGCCCTTCATCTTCCACAATAATATGGGCACTTGATTCGGTAAACTCATACCATATTTTTACTTTTTTATTAGTATCATTGTGATTGCCGTGCTTAACGGCATTCTTTATAATTTCTGAAATCTGCTGTTCCAGAAGGTTAATTTCCTTTATTTCAGGAGGAGCGTTTTGTACGACCATAAGGGTAAAATATCTGATTTGTCGAAAATCACTGGGAAACTCCTTAAAAAACAAACCTTCCTTATTGAAAAGGGGATGGTCATTATCAATTTGAATTCTTTTTTTGTTATCACTCACGATTGATTACTCCTAAGATATCATTTGTATGGACTCATCTATGGAATTAGCCATGGGGAAATAACCTACCAATTTGGTTAATTCGATTACTTTAAGTACAGAACCATGTATGTTGCATATGACAATTTGGTGATTTTGTTTTTTGACAGTGGATACCACATAGATAAGAGCTCCTATGCCACTAGAGTCTATGTATTCCACTTCCTCCATATTAATAATGAAACGTGTAATTTTTTTTTCAAGCATTTTTGATACAAGCTCTTTTAGTTTGAATGAATGGTATAGATCTAGTTCTCCCTGTATATCTATTATGTAGGTTTCATTATGTTTTCTAATCTTTAGTTCCATGAATAACTCTCCTTCGCTTTGTAGGTGTCTAATTATCAACTTTGGCAATGATGATTGTTTGATCATCATGCTGTTTTGCTTGTCCTACAAAGGAATCGATTCTGTCTTTAATAAGTTTTAGTAGTTCGTGACATGAATAATCGTGATACTCTTCCAGAAGATTAACTAACTTTTCATAAGTGAATTGTTCTCCCTTTGTATTCATAGCCTCTATTATACCATCGGTATAGAGAATCATCATATCGCCATTATTTAATTTTGTTTGTGCTAAACCGTATTTGGAATCTTTCTCCAGACCAATAGGAATCCCTTCTGTATCCAGGGTCTCAACTTGTTTTGTTGCATTACGATATATCATAAGGGGGTGGTGGGCTGCATTACTATATTGGATCATATGAGTTTCGGGATCATAAGTGAGATAACTCATAGTTGCAAATCTGTCCAAGGCTATACGTCCGGTTATCCCCCTATTAACCCATGTTATAATCCTGTCTGCATTTCTGTCAGAGCCGACAACAAGGTGAATAATGGTTCTGATCATAACCATTACAAGAGAGGCGGGAACTCCCTTACCGGCAACGTCACACATAACAAGGGCCAACTTGTTATTGCGTATAGGGATGATGTCATAATAATCTCCACTGACGCCCTTGGCAGGATAGCTAAAAGAAGCTAATGACAAATCTCTAAATTGTGGAAGCTCTCTGGGGAGTAGTTGTTGCTGGATGTCCGCAGCAATGGTTACCTCCCTTTCCATATCCTTTTTTTCCAATAATTCTATATAGAGAAAAAGATTGTTAATACTGATCGATGTATAGTCTGTGAAGGTTTTGAGGTGTTCAAAATGATCTTCTGTAAAAAGCTTTTCCGGATGTTTGTTAATCACTACAACAACACCGAAGACTTGATTGGATACGATGAGGGGGATTGCCATTAAGGAACTGATATACATGGCATCATTTTTTGTGTTTTGAACCAAACGTTCCTCTAGACTAACTTGGCGAATGTACGAAGCCTTACCTGTTGCAGCTACTTCTCCCAAGAGTGTCTTTCCTATAGGGATGGGTGTGGAATGGATATAGTCCTGCAAATATTCATATTTGGTTCTAACCATATCAGGAACAGGAAAGGGAGGCGTAAACTTACCACTGATGGATTTGATGCTTAGGTTGTCTTCAAAATCATCCTTTAGGTAGATAGCGCCACCATCGGCTTTGGTATCGGATACGGCCGATTCAATAACAAATTCCAGTATCTTAGAGATTTCCAGTTTCTCGGATATGCTATAACCCATGGTCTTCATAAAATCATAGATTGTAGATAGGTTTGATGATAGGCTTTCTATCTCTTTTTGTTGGTTGGTTGTTTTTATATCTTCATATAGTAAAAGGATATAGGGTAATATAAGGTAAGGCAGGGGTAGTATGAAAATCATGGCGATTGTATTCGTATAACTAAAGAATATCATGACCAGGTTATAAGCAATAAGGATACGGAAAATAACCTTCCGGCATCTGATAATGAATTCATGATTCTCAGTATTATAAGGAGATACATCGTTATAGAAATACATAGTAACAAAGACATTAAGAAGAATGATAAGCCGGAATATAAAAGCTGAGATCATAGGATGATAGTCCAGGATCGTAACCAGTATAAAAAGTACCACAGCAATGATGTTAATGACAGTATTGATCTTAAGGGAAGGAACAATCTTTTGGGTGAAACGATAAAGGAATAGATACAGAGCATAGACCCACAGTAAGTCTGCTACTGCCATTATGGGATACAGATTAAAAATATAGAATAGGAAGTCTTTTACTACTAATAAAATAATGAGAAGAGTTAAGCCTTTCATCTCATCCCGCTTCGAATCCAGTCGAGAACGATGAAAGACGTATGTTAATGCCAAAACAGCCCATCTTACCCAGATAAGGGAAGAGAAAAAGCTTAATGCCAAATCTATCATAATGGTTTACCTTATTAAATGTGAACTTTGGAAAGACTTTATCAGTCTATCTTTGCATCCATAAAATGGTCAAGAAAAAATACAATATGAAAATCGGTTTATCATTGGCCCATCAATGTCCGATAATCGGCAGTAGGGAAATATATGTTTTTAGTAGTTTTGGATATTATTCACTTTAAACAATTGAGCAAAGTCGTTAGTCCTCTAACAACATCAATTGATGATAAAATAAATAGTCTACTCAGTATCAGAATGGGGCATACCATTATTGAAGACAATGGTTTGTATGGATTCACCTTTCCTGATAGCCAGGATGTGGACTCTGCTAACTTTGGAGAATTCCTTTGGGATATCCATGTTTATCTTAATAATCTGGAAAAAGATCTATATGGTTATAACTTATATATAACTAAGATAAGCCAAAGAGATTTGGACAGAGTTAGACAGGATATTGACCGGACTTTGATTGATATACCTGATAAGAATCAAATATGGGTACATGACGAGGCTCTGGAGAACTTCAAGTTGTACTTTCAGATTGAACCGGCCACTCCCTTTTCCAGGGTGATCAAACCAACGGTCACAAAACAATCCATATTAGGTCAGAGGGATTCTTATTATCTACGTCCTCATCTTCAGGAGAGCCTTAAGAGACCCTTAGAAAAGGCAAAGCATAAATTATATGATTTTGATTACATCCTCATTCATGGTGATGGAGGTTCCGGCCGTGTTTTTAACTTAAAACATGCTTTAGTAGAAGCCTACAAATGTGATATTGGGACCTTTAGCTGGATAGATTGTCCCATGCCTAATGGGGAAGACTTCTTTGCTCTGCGTCACATTGTCAGTTCGCACATTCTTAAAAAAGCGGCTGAGTACTTAAGTGGTACTGAGCTTAGTGAATGGCAATCCAATCCTTGTTATTATAATTTTTTAAAAGGTTTAGAACAGAAGAAGTATCTCCATATTACTTCTGTTGATATTTTTAGATCCCTGTATTTTTATTTTATTATCTATAGCCGCCACCTTAAAGTAATGAATATCCCCCCCCTTGTTATTATTCAGGACTTTGAACTGATACCCGACGCTATAAAACAATCTCTCATAGATCTAATGAATCTCCTCTGCCCTAGAAGTATTATTCTTCCTGTTTTTATTGCCAAGAAGAATAAGATAAAAGGCTTAAACACAGTACTTAAGAACTATTCCCTCTACTTTGAACCTATCAAAAAGAATGAATTAAAGGACAAGGAAATGATCCTGGATCAAACACCTTTGGCGGCACAGAACGCGGAAAGGCTTATTGAGATCACAGGTGGTCGGCTTATGCCGGTGTTTCACTTCCTTTTATTAGCAAAAAGAGGAGCCTGGCAGGATAAGCAATCCATTATGAGCTTTAGTTTTCAACTACTGAAGGAAAAGGAATTAATTCTGTCAAAAGTTCTTTATGTGATCATTGCCTCCACTGGTCTGGTTGATGAGGATGATCTCATTGAAATCTTTGATTCTATTGGATTCAAAGAAGCTTACATCAGGGATAAATTAAAATACCTCCGGATGATCGGACTCATCAGAGAAACGAACCCTTTATTCCCTGCAGTCCCTCGTATGAAGGATTTTCTACTGGAATATCTTAAGGAGGATATAAAGGATCTGGATGCTATTCTTATTCATTCTATTAAAGATCGTTATCAATCTGGAAAGCTTATTCCCTCTACATGGTTGTATTACTTCTTCGAACAACATGATGAGGTCGAATTAGCCTTATCTGTTTTGATTGCTTTGATTGATTCCTACTTCATTTGTGATAATAAGAGGGGATTAAATTACCTTCTAAATAGAACGACTCACTTCGAAAAGATCCCTCTGGATCAGAAATCAAAGGACAAACTTAAATTAGTGCTCTTCGAGACTAAGTTAAGATTAGCTTTGTACTATGGTAATGGAACCGAAGCTAATATGATTGTCAAAGAAGAAGCTCCAGTCTTTGATAGGCTTATAACAGAAAATCCTATGTTAGCTGCTGAGTACTATCTGGCTATGGGTATGGTTGAAGAGGGCTTTAAGATTTTGAAAGATTCTCTCTATTATCAGCAGGAGGAGGGCACAGATACTCTTTCAGTTAATTATTACCTATTTGGCTTAGCTTTACTCAAAAAGGGTCAACTCAGGGATGGTCTGGATTATCTGGATATGGCCTTAAATAGTTCTACCAAAAGCATTCATGTGTCTCTCTTGGCTAAATACTATGCTGGTGTCGGTTCCTTTCTGATTGGTAAGTATGATGTGGCAATGAAGCTAATCACCCAGGGAGAACAGATTGCAAAGGAGGAAGGGCACCGCTTTCTTCAGTGTGAGTTTTTATTTTTAATAGGACGATTGAATTTTGAATTAGGTGATTATCAAAGTTCTCTTAAGAATTTTAACTTGCTTGGACAGATCTGCCGTATCCAAGGGTGGAATGACTTTCAGAAGCTTAGTTATATATGGAAGGCCAGATGTCATACCTATATTGGTAATAGTGAGTTTGCCATTCAGGAGTTATCCAAACTTAATAGTGAAGAATCATTCTTCTTCCTCTCAGAAGCTTTCTATATGTCAGGTAACTATAACGGAGCCCATGAATCACTACTGGAACATATTAATGGGGATAATACGGTTTTGTTCCTGCCTATTAGTCGAATCAATCCAGTAAAGGGATCACGATTCCTGGAAGATCATTTATCAGGAACGACAAGAGAAGGTTATGTCTTTGATACCAAACAGAATCAGATGTGGATGAATTTGATCAATGCCAAGCGGGGATATTGGGATAGTGCGGTTGAGTCTTTTAAGAAACTCCTTAGTAATGAGGCCTTGACTGATCATGATCTGAACAATCCCCAGTATGTCTTTTTCTTCTATCATATACTGAATCAACTAGGGGATCAGGAGAAGCTGGATCCTATAACTGTTCTCAATAAGGGGTATAAAATCCTTCAGGAAAGGGCCAGTGAGAATCAGGATTCGCGGATCAAATTATCCTACCTGCGTAACTCTTATTGGAACAAAAGAATCATGGAAGAAGCCAAGAAAAATCGCTTAATATAAAATGCGAATATATATTGACATTTTTTAGGCCGGTTGATAAATTACGTCCATCACTTGGTGGCGTAGCTCAGTTGGTAGAGCATACGGCTCATATCCGTCAGGTCAGGGGTTCAAGTCCCTTCGCCACTACTGAGGTTGAGTAGCTGTTATAGTTTAACTATAGCAGCTACTTTTTTTTGTCTTCACTATTATTCTCCAAACTTGACAAAGGGATACTTCTTAAGGAATTGTTCCGTCTTTGCCTTTCGTGATTCTACGAATTGTCTGGATTCCTCTGAATGGGGATTCAATAAGATATGATTGTGTAATTTGCTGATTTTGAGAGCTTCCTTTTCATATTGTTGTAATTCTGGTGAGCCAATGTACTGTAAGAATTTTCTTCCAATGATCTGTTGGGCCTGCTTGTTTATATGTCGTAGATCCTGTTCATACCAGCGGTAATCCCGTAGTTCATCCATAACGATTTCATAGGAAGGAAAGTAGTGGGTACGGGAGCGTGAATGGATGATTCTATTAACAAGCTCATGTAAACGTCCCTTATTAAGACTGTTATCGATAGGATTATCAGTCATATAACGTACAGGGCTTATGGTTAGGATGAGTTCATAATGATCATTGATCCTGTCTAAGAGGTCCAGACTTTGACTTAACTTGTCATACATTAGATCGACAGAGGCCATCCTATGGTCAAAGAGAGAATTCTTCTGCTTTTGGCAATTAAGCACTGTAAAGCCTTCATAACTATAATAATAACTACTACCCAAGCTCAGGGTAAGGATCCGGGAGCTGGTCAGTGCCTGGAGAAGCTGTTTTTTACGGCTATCCAGTGTTTGCACTAATTGCTGTGATGATTCCTGATTGAGCTTCGTATGACATTCATAACTACCGAATAATCCCCCCGTTTGAACGATGAGGGGCTCCTTAATGGACTGCTCAAGGTAATGCTTATCGATCAACTGGGCTATAGAAAGGGGATTATAAGCCGGACCCAGGGGATTACTGACTACTGGAAGGAGACGATCCTTCAGGTAATTATATATATTGTCAGCAAAACAGGATCCTAACATCAGTAATGGCCCTTCCATCTTAAAATTTAAGGGGTGAGATAGGGGAATTTGGGTCATGTAATCTTCAATATATTCCATATATATAAAAACCTTCCTTTATGATGTATGTCCTTGTATCGACAATTTATTCGATTTTGCCTATACTGTTGCTGATTATAATTAAACCTAAATGAGGATACATGAGATTTACAGAATTTCCCTTTGATGAGGAAATATTACAAGGAATAGAAAAAGCCAAGTTTGATAATTGTACTCCCGTTCAAGAAGAAACCTTCAAAAACGTTATCGAAGGTCGGGATATACTCGCACAATCTCAAACAGGTACAGGAAAGACAGCAGCATTTTTGATTAGTATTTTTCATTTGTTGAGAGGATTGAATAAAGAGAATCCTCGAGCTGTTGTTGTTGCCCCTACCAGAGAATTGGCTGATCAGATCGAGAAAGAGTGTCTTCTTCTCGGTAGCAACCTACCATGGACTGTTGGTAGTTTTTATGGTGGAGTAGGATATGCCAAACAGGAAAAGTTACTTCAAGAGCATGTTAATATAATAATTGGTACTCCTGGACGACTTTTGGATTTTGATAAGTCGAAGAAGCTTAGCTTTAAAGATACGGATATTCTTGTTATTGATGAAGCTGACCGTAT
This sequence comes from Spirochaeta cellobiosiphila DSM 17781, assembly GCF_000426705.1. Lineage (NCBI taxonomy): Bacteria > Pseudomonadati > Spirochaetota > Spirochaetia > Spirochaetales > Spirochaetaceae > Spirochaeta > Spirochaeta cellobiosiphila. The sequence goes on along the minus strand of NZ_KE384554.1, from coordinate 310,500 downwards.
GTTTGATATGGGATTTTACCCTGATCTTAGACGTATTCTGTCAAGAATGCGACCTTCTTCTGATCGTAAGACTTTATTGTTTAGTGCTACACTTAACTCCCGTGTTGGCAATATTGCCTGGGAATTCATGAACCAACCTGCAGAGATCGTTATTGAGCCTGAACAGGTTACAGTCGACGCTATTGAACAGGAACTGTACCACGTTAGTACAGATGAAAAGATGTCCCTTCTCCTCGGACTTCTTCAAAAGAATAAACCTGATACTGTTATTATCTTCTCCAATACTAAGCACCAGACCATGAAGCTTGCCAAAAGGTTGGAAATCAACGGTTACCAGACGGAATACCTTATGGGGGATCTACCCCAGCGCAAAAGGCTTAAGATTCTGGAATCTATGAAGAAGGGTAACTTACCAGTTCTGGTTGCTACTGATGTGGCTGCCAGAGGTCTTCATATCAATGATTTGGATCTGGTTGTTAACTTCGACCTTCCTAATGATGTGGAAAATTACGTTCACCGAATCGGACGGACTGCCCGTGCTGGTAAATCTGGTAAGGCTATATCTTTAGCTTGTGAGAAATACGTTTATAGCCTGGAAGGTATTGAAAAATACATTGGAATGAAGATTCCTGTTTCCTGGGCCACAGATGAATTGTATATTGAAGATAAGAGTAAAGGTGTTAAGATCGAACTGGATCGAAGAAGTGGTAATCAACGTACCAATTCCAGAGATGGCAGAAGAGATCGAAATTCTAATAGTAGAAGAAAACCTATCGCTCCTCCTATCAAGAAGCAAGATAGAGCTATCCAGTCACTTGTTAGTGAAGTAGCCGCTGGTAGTGATGCTGTTCCTGCCAAGAAGGCTCAGGATAAGCCTAATCGCAAGACTAAGAGTAGGAAGAAGGAATATAGTAAGAGCAAAAGACCTGAGGTTAAGGTAGCACCAGCTGCCAAATCCAGTCCTGTTGCTACGAGACGGGTTCAAAAACCTAAACCTCGTAAGGGCACAGAGACTTTAGATCAGCGTCTAGAATACTATAAGAAGAAATATGGAGAAAATTTTAAAGCAGAAGAGATAAACTTTAAAGACAAAAGGTCTACTAGATCCAAGAAGGGTCAAGTGAAAGAGAAGAAGACTTTTCTGGGTAAAATAGCAAATCTTTTTTCCAAAAAGAAATAATTAGTTGTCTTTTAAAATTTCCCCATCTAAAATTATAATGGAGGGTGAAATGAAAACAGTCGCCGTTTTATTAGCTCCCGGTTTTGAAGAAGTGGAGGCTATCACACCAATAGACTTTTTAAGACGTGCAGGCATTCGTGTCATTATCGTTGGTGTAGAAGCTTCCCATATCGTTGGATCCAGAGGCGTATCGTTACATGCTGACGTTTTATTAGATGAATTACCTGATGGTGTCGATGGATTGGTACTTCCCGGAGGTATGCCTGGAGCTACTAATTTGTCTCTTAATGATAAAGTTCTTGATATCATTGAGAAGTATTGGAAGGAGAATAAGCTTGTAGCTGCTATATGCGCAGCTCCCGCTGTTGTCCTTAATAAGGTTGGCCTATTAGAAGGTCGCCAGTTTACTTGTTATCCTGGTTTTGAAGAGGGTCTTGAGGGAGATTTCAGTCAAGATTCTGTGGTGGTTGATAATAATTTGATCACCAGTCGTGGACCAGGAACTGCCGCAGCATTTTCTGAGAAGATTATTGAATATCTTCTCCATGTGGATAAAGCAGATAACGTACATCAAACAACTTTGCAAATGTGGTAATGGAAAGGCTATCCTTATGGGATAGCTCTTTTTTTTGTTCTCATCTTTTACAATATCCCACCTAATTCCCAGAACATCTCTCTTTCTTTGTATCCTTTTACAGTATGGATCGTTTAATTAGAAAGGGCATCTAAAAGTTTTAGAAGGGCCTTCTAAAAAAGTTAGCTGGTCTTTCTAAAGTTGTTAGAAGGCCCTTCTAACATTGAAAAGTAAGGAGCCTATTATGAATGAACAAGTTGTGTACTATGAAACTCTTAAGAACTTTGTCAATCAAGACAGAGGTTACCGGGCAAAGGTGGTGATCAAGGATCATCTTAATCCGGAAGATATTATTGATCGGATGGCCGCTAAGAATACCACTATTACCAGGCAGGATGCTTTGGCGGTAATTAGTTTGTATGAAGAGGTGATCGCCGAGTCTTTGCATAAGGGATATTCCTTGTCCACGGGAATTTTCCGGGCTTCCTTGGGGATGAAGGGGAACTTTAGTGAGGAAGGGGAGAGCTATGATGAAGCTAAGCATGAGGCTCATGTGACTCTTCAGGTAGCCAAGGGCTTTAATCAGAAGGTGACAGGGAAGATCAAGTTCCATAAGAAGAGGGATGAGAGGAGAATGGAGAATCTGACTGGGATTCTTGATTATGGGACGGGAGAGCGTCTGCCTGATGATGAGGGGCGCTATTCGATAACGAAGGGGAGTCCTTTTGAGCTGTTGGGGCATAACATGAAGATCTATAAGTATGAGGGGGAGTATTCTTTGGTTTTGAGGGATGGTGAAGGGCGTAAGTTAGCTTTGGATATTGTGAAGGTGGCTCCTGGGAAGGTGACTTCTTTTGTGAAGGGGGATGTTCCGGAAGGGGAGTATGAGCTTTGTTATGTTGTGAGGTATGGCACGGTGACTAGGGAATATGGGTCATTGAGGGTTAGGGTTTTGTGATGGAAGGGTCAAGGGAAGGGGCAAGACATAGGTAACACTTTGAAATAATAGAATATTCCTTACTTATGTTTAAAAAAATTATTATGTCCAATCATAGATATTTCTATTGATTATTAAAGTATGAGGTTCTATACAGAAAAAGCACTATCACTTATATATTTATTGAAATAATATAACATTTCAGACAATATTAATAATCGAACTACATAGTTGAAGGGTTCTATGTAATAATTATAGTACAACGAGGTTGATATGAAAATATTTAAGGTTGATTTAAAAAAAGAGGTGGATAACACATATGAAATTATTGTTGGTTGGGATTTATTTGAAAGGTTAATTTGTGATCTTAAAGATGCTGGCTTTAGTAAAGTAGATAAATTTGCACTAATAACGGATAGTATGGTATCTGAAATTTATGGTAAAGAATTGTTTGAACAATTGAAAGAAAATCAATTCAATGTTCATTTTATATCATTTCCTGCGGGTGAAATTTCGAAAACTCGTGAAACAAAAATATATATAGAGAATCGTATGATTGAAGAAGGTTTTGGGCGTGATAGTTGTGTTATAGCATTAGGTGGAGGTGTTGTATCTGATATTGCGGGTTTTGTTGCAGGTACTTATGCACGAGGTATTCCTTTCATAAATTATGCTACCACATTACTTGCTGCTGCTGATGCCTCTGTTGGTGGAAAAACTGCTGTTGACACACCTCATGCAACCAATTTAATTGGTTTATTTCACCAACCTGAAAAAGTATATATTGATTTAAGCATGTGGAAAACTCTTTCTAAAAGACATATTTGCAATGGTCTAGTTGAAACAATAAAACATGCAATAATTGCTGATGATCTTTTTTTTAATTACCTTGAAGAAAATATTGATAAAGTTATTACCCTCAATAGAGATACTATCGAATATATTGCATACAAAAATTGTGAAATTAAATATCGCATTGTTCAAGCGGATGAACACGAATCAAATTTAAGGCAAGTACTTAACCTTGGTCATACTATTGGACGAGCACTCGAGGCAATCTGTGATTATAGAATGTATCATGGGGAAGCTGTAGCAGTAGGTTTAGTTCTGCAAGCCAAATTAGCTTTAAAATATGGGTATATTAACTCAACACATCTAAAACGTATAGTTAATCTTTTCAAAAAATTAAATCTACCAGTTTCATTACCATCATATATTAACAAAGATGAATTAGTAAATAAGATCTATACAGATAAAAAAGTTAGAAAAAGTAATATAAAATTTGTTTTCCAAAGCGGGATTGGAAGTATGATGCAGTTTGAAGATGGAGATTACTCAAAAACTATTGAAGAGTCAGAAATATATTCAATAATAGAATAAAATTAATATTGGCTAGTAGTTGTGTAATCCCTCCAAGAATTAAGAGTCGATATTTGTAGAAAATTCAAATATACAACTGTAGCACTTCAGGTTCTATCGGGTATAATAGTTAATGCAACAAGCCAAACACTCATCGAATTTACTAATGAAAACCTTTTCGATCCTCTTGGAATTAAGAAAGTAAAAAATACAAGGATAAATAATAAAGAAGAGCATCTTGCTTTTCTTAAAGATAAAAATGTTACGGGTTGGGTTGTCGATCCGGTAGGAATTAATACTGCTGGATGGGGACTTACTCTTACGACTCTGGATTTATTAAAATTAGGAGAGTTGTACTTAAATGAGGGAGTGTGGGATAATAACCAAATAGTTTCATCTGAACGGATTAGGGAAAGTACAAACGAACATAGTAAATGGGGAGATAAACCATATGGTTATTTATGGTGGATTATTAAAGGATTTGGAGGAAATTGCTTTGCTGTCATTGGTGACGGTGGAAATATTCTTTTCGTATATCCAGAAAAAGAAATAGTTATTGCCATAACTTCTTGTTTTTTGCCATGAGCGAAAGATAGAATTGAATTGATTGGTCAAAAAATATTACCATTACTAGAAGTTTGAAAATAAATCGCGGTAGAACAAACGCATGAACCAGATTCTCCTATGGCACAAATTCTGCTTTTCTGCTGCACAGGCAGGATTTCCGCCATGTTCGAAAAACAGATTAGGCAGGCGTTAGGTCGTAAGGATATCGAAATGGATGCACATGAACTACTTATGAAAAGTTACTGGGGATCTTCCGGCTGGAAATCTCCTGAGTTTTCCGAAGCTGAAGAAAATACTCTCATTGATGCCAATTTGAGTAAGCCTACAACGTCGATGAGCCATGATGAAGTTGTTTCATGGGCTCTTGAAGTCTGTAGTAAGGTTTCAAAAGCGTCGGTTGCAAATGCATTTCTTTATAGCCTATCTACACGGAAACTTGAATACAGGTCTCCTCTAGGTTCATATGCTCATTTACATCATATGAAAGATCATAAATTCGAAAGAGCTGATAAATTTCATACTGCATTCTGTAAAACTTGTGGCTTTTTCAGCGAAAAAGAAATTGATATTAATTTTTCAGTATTCAGTTTTGAAAAGTATAAATGGGGTGGGGTTAGGCATGACGATATTATCTATATGGCCTATGACTTAGAACAGTTTCTCGAGATGGATGCTGTAATACCAACAGAAGAAGATTATATAATTCTATTATCTATCTTGAAAGCTGCAGTTGAATCAAAAAATTTTACGACTTTGAAGAAGAATATTTCAAAATTACTTAAATCTAATGACGCAGAGAGGGGTCAACTCTGTGAAATTTTAGGTTATTCTGGAGTCCTACAACCAAAAGATTGTCCATCGTATATTGATTCCTTTGTTGATTGGAATAAAAGAGGAGACGGTAAGCCTCGAAGTGATATGAGATATCCTTTGGGGTGGTGGGAAGGCAACCAATATTTAGAAGAAGCCATAGATTATTGGTTCCCTAGAATTAGAGAGTATACCTAACAAGGGTGTACAATCTGCCCTTTGGCAGTTGACGTCGGCGTTATTTAGATATCCTAAGCCGTCAATAGAAAATGATTAAATTTGCAAGAACTACGTGAAGAACAACTTGAAATAAGATGTGTATATGATAAGAATTTAAAAAAGGAGTTATTATGAATGAATTATTAAAAAAATCCTTCCTGATCATAGCATTAACAATTACAGTAAATATTTCAGCACTTGATATTATAAAATTGAACATTAGTCTAGAGTATCCATGGGGTATGACCTGGATAGATCCAACAACTATGCTGATAACCCAAAAAAATGGGAAATTATTCCTAATAAATACAGAGAATGAATCAAAAATTGAAATTGATCATAATATCCCCTTAGTAAATGTAGGTCAGGGGGGATTATTAGATGTTATTAGTGAGAATAATGATATTTGGCTTACAAGTACAATTAAAAAAAATGAAAAATATACAACTGCTGTATATTACGCAAAGTTAAAAGGAAACAAGTTAACAAATTTAAAATTACTATATGAAGTTACTCCCTATTCTGTAAATACGATACATTTTGGATCTCGCATAGAATTAAAAGATGATTATTTGTACATAACCATTGGTGAGCGAGGAGAAGGAATACTGGCCCAAGATGGAACAAATTCCATTGGTTCCATAATAAAAATAAAGAAAGACGGAACAATTATTAATAACGATAAGAATAATGAGCATGCAAATTGGCTACCAGAGCTATTTCAAATGGGAGTAAGAAATCCTCAGGGAATTAGTACTGATCCATTAACAGATAAAATCTATATATCAAATCATGGGCCTAAGGGGGGAGACTTTATTGGGCCTGTAATCTATGGCTCAAATTATGGCTGGAACAAAGTAGCCTGGGGAGGCACTAATTACAATGGAACAAAGGTTGGAAACGGAAAGGCATGGGAACCAGGATTTTTAAAACCTTCCTATACTTGGGTTCCATCAATTGGGGTAGGGGGTATTAAGTTTTACAAGGGTGATGCATTTCCTCAATGGAATAATCAATTATTAGTAGCTTCTTTAAAATTTAAATATTTATCAGTATTGTATAGAGAAGATAAAAAATTTATTAAAGAGGAAATAATCCTGAGAGATAAGATTGGTCGAATTAGGGATATAGAAATAAATAATAGAGGTGAAATATTCCTAATAGCAGATGAACAAAACACTTTTTTATATAAGTTAGTACCCTAAAAAGATATAAAATGGATAGATAACAAATATTTAAATCTGTCCGTATTTTTGTATGTTCTATGCTGCTACGTGTTAATGTAAAGTCCAGGCCAGCACTTCGTGACTATCCAGCTTGTTAAATTCACGTTATCTACTATTAATACAACCCTTGATTGAATTTTGCTCCAAGATATATGAATGTGTTTTGTTGTTAGTATCTCATAGACTATAGAGAACAAAACAAAGGACTGAACAGTGGAAAAGTGGGTGAACCGCGTTGTGCCAAGATAGTTGTCACATGATTTGAGTTATATCATGGAGGGAGTAGGCAAAGATACAGTGCACAGTTTAGGAATGCAATCCTGAAAAAGATGATGCCACATACAAGCCGGTCAGCATCCAATTTGGCAACAGAGTATGGAATTACAGTTGCAATGATATACAACTGGAAAGTCCATATGAACAATGGTTCTTTCAAATAGATGATTGTGCATTAAGTAACAGCAACCGCCAGAAGAAAGACCAGAAGGAGCCAGATAGAAAAGATGAAGCTCTTTCTGAGATGGCTGCGATCATTGATAAAGCCCTAGAAGAAGGAGCATGTTTGACTTTTGCTTGTGATGCAATAGGGATCCACCTTCGCACCTATAGGAGGTGGAAAGAAGATCCTGTTGATAGACGCAAAGGTAGTCAAAAAGCCAACTCCACAGCTTTGCGCGAACAAGAAAGACCGCATGTTCTTGAAGTCTGTACTTCCTCAAAGTATCGAGATATTGCTCCCACTGAAATAGTTACAGGACTTGCTGAGGAAGGAGTTTATATTGCTAGTGCGAGGCCGTTCTACCGAGTTTTAAGGTCCGCGGGAATGCTGAACCATCGAGGTAACGATCATCTAGCCAGAACGCTTTATATACCACCTGAGTTTAAGGCTACAGGTCCTGTTGATGATTGGAGCTGTGAGATAGTTGGATGAATGATCCACGAATCAGAATCAGAGGAGTTGCTAGAAGGTTATTTCGCCTCCTGAAAACCAAGAGGAATTTGAATGGGGTATGGGTGTACTCAGACAACGGTAACCCTATGAGAGGGGTAAGATTCTCTGTTTGGCTCGACAACAGGGGAATGTTCCTTTCCCACTCTCGTCCCCTAGTGAAGAATGACAGTCCTTATATTGAATCATTCTTCAGAACTTTGATATATCATATAGGTTTCTTAGATGTGACGACTTCCTTGACACACAGCGAAATTTATGATGATTATAAAGTGAAAGTTATCAACAAAATAAGATAAGATAATTTTAAATAGATTTGCAGAGAATAGAAATTTTGTTCGTCATAGATTAGATCAAAATTGTGTTCCATTTACATATATAAGAATATTAAATCCTGTTGATCAAAACTATCTCGTTGAAGCAATTAATAGTATAGAAACTGATGGATATATTGAAATACAAGGTAATGGAATGTATTTATGTTATTGACACAAAAAGGTAATGATACTATTTATCAAATTACATTTTTTTTCTAATATATGGAGAAAGAATCGAGATCTAACAAATTGCTGAAACTAACTAAATCTTTTTCAGACCTTCGACCATTTAAGAACTGATCGTTCTTCAACTCAAAAATCACGCCAAAGCTTTGGGACGATTTTACAGCTTAGGTCGGCGTTCTGTGGAGGTATATTAAAAATATTAAATACAAACTAATGTTAAAAGAAGTTAGAAACAAGGAGACTATTTTGAAAACTAAGATTATTTTAATGCTATTATTAGGTATGTTTATTATTGGAGGTTGTTCTCTTGACGGTTCAAATGATCCAAATGGTTCAAATGATCCAAATGGTTCAAATGATCCAAATGGTTCAAATGATCCAAATGGTTCAATAATTTCTAGACTAGATTTGAGTAATGCTCAAAGTCTTGTGATCTCTTCTTCATCTGATGCAAGAACTGTTAGGAGTGTATCTGACAATCAGAATACAATTTACAAATACACAGATGATGGAAAACTTGAGGTAGTTGATATTTATGATGAAAATGGTGAAATTATTAGTAATTCAACTACTTTAAATCCGACAGGTATAATTAGTCTTGATACAGTCATTGCTATTATCTTTGAACAAAATGATCCCACATATAGTATTGATGTTAATAGTATAGTATTTATTGATAAAAACACTGGTACCGCATATATGATTCCTGAAGGAAGTATATATGGAGATATTATGATCGACTACAATCCCAATAAAACTTATAAACAGTTATATGAAGATGCTAATAGGAATATTTATATGTATATCAAAGGATCAAAGAGTGGATTCTATAAAGCTTCCTTCAATAATCAAAATGCTGAATTATCATTACTATATGAGTATTCTGTAACATGTAACAAGCCGACATTCTTAGCAGACAGAAATGGTAATATTTTATATGAGGATTCATGCAAGCCTTGGAAAATATTTACTTCTAAAGGACGTTTAAGTACAATTACCCCAGATACATTTGGTTATGGGTCTTTCCTTGGATCAGATAATAAATTATATAAAGATAAGATATTGTTATCATCTGATGGTTTAAGCTACTCTCCATATACTGATTCATCTGGAATTTCACTTAGCCAACAAGATATAATTTCATATGGCGATAATAAAACATATGTCGCAAATGATTCAGGAGTTATTGTTTTTGATGAAGAGTCTATAGATTTAGAAAGTAATGTAAAATCATTTTGTCCAGCAGGCTGGAACGGCGATTCCGCTGATTACAACGATTTTCTTGTATTTAATAGTGAAGCTTTCATTGCAACAAACACAGGGATAAAGAAAATTTCATTAACAGATAATTCTTATAGTAATAATATTTTAAATGATGTTTACCAAGTTGATGAAATAGTCGTCGAAAGTAATTCCCTTATTTTTACAGGTAAAGACCCATATTTAAATAACATTCTTGCAAGTTTTGATTTAAATACGTCTACTCTTACAATTTTAGAAAACTATGGAAAAGAATCCTTTGGAACAAATCTTGTTCAAATAGACTAGATAATATATTGGATATTCATATAACAACGCTTTGAACCAAATTTTCTCCTATGGTATAAATCCTGCTTTTCCTACTTGGCGGCAGGATTTGTACCATGTACGGAAAACAGGTTATGGCAGCGTTAAACATACTAAAAGTAACGGATATATAAAATATTTCCTATATTCATACTGAGGTCACCCAAAGTTCTACCACTTTGTAAATTACTTTCGGCCTTATTTATTATAGAATCATCCCCTTTAAACGTTTTTGTGGTCTTTCTAAGTCCTATTCGTCCATCAATCCTGAATTATTGTCTAGCATTTTTTATTGAGCTAAAGTGATTTGCATCTAGACATCCATAGCGTAGTGTGCCAAAAAAACTTTCTATATGACAATTATCAGTTTGTTCTCCTAGTCTAGAGAAAATTAATTCGATTCCCTTTCTATAGCCCATATCATACATGGGTTTGTAGGTAAACAGCTTTCTTTTTTACTTCGTGTAGTAGTACCTTTTTTATGATATCCTTTTGAATCATATTGTTTGAAGACAGATCAGCTACTAGCCTTTTTAATCTTGCATTTTCTTCTTCAAGGTTTCGTAGTTTATTTACTTCACTATTAGATGTATCAAATGCCTTTATATGAGGGAAGCGTTATATGTATAGTGCTACCTAGCTAAGCTAAAAGCCCCCAAACGTCTAAATCTAGGACATTTTATTCTTCCCATTTATTGAAGAATATCACTTCCTCTAGAGGCTTTCTCACTCGTTCGTTATGTTCGATTGAAAGATGTTTTTCATTCAGCTCTGAATCATCTCCGGGATATCCAAGAATAATTAGTGTTAACAAGGTGTAGGAATCGGATATACCTAAGTCCTTTCGCAAGTCCACAGCTTTAAACCCGGCTATAGGGTGAGATATCAGACCTTCTTTTTGGGCCTGCAACTGTAAATTCATACACGCCATCCCTGTATCAAAAAAAGCGTAATTACGGTTTCCTTCAAGTTTGGCATCAAGATCTTCTCGAGTTATAACCGCTATAACGGCGGGACTTTTTTTAGCCCAGTAGTTACCTCCTGAGAGATGTTGTCTCACAATGTTCAAATTTTCCGGAGTATTCAAAACTAAAAATCTCCATGGCTGATTATTGGCACAGCTAGGAGCCAGCGTTGCTGCTTTCAATATATTTGTTAATGTCTCATTTGGTATTTCTTTTTCTGAAAGGGCTCTCAATGCTCTTCGTTCTTGAATTTCTGTCAATATCATATTCTATCTCCATAGATATTAAGATTAGATCTTCTTTTTATTAATATAAGGATAAAATAGAGGGATGCCAAATGTATATTAGTTGACTTGTGAGTCAGTGTTGTATAGATTGTTAAAAAAAGACGAAGGATTCCATGAAATACTTCGCATTGCATTAAAAGTTTTTCTTTCTAGTACATTAAATCTATACTGAGGAGTTTACTAAAAATGAAAAAAATATTTGATGAAATCATTACATTGTGAAGAGATTCTACATGGGGGATTTGCTTTTAATGGGTTAACAGATATGCTAACGATGCGTACTGATTTCTGGTCTGATAGTGTTAAAGAGTTTGGACAAAACTTAACAAATGATGAGCTGATTTTTTTGGACAAACTAAGTTGGTTCGAATCTCCAACACCACATTCTACAGCGCGCTACACTCCAATGTATGGATGTTATAGATTAGAAGACAACAAATTTCCTGAAGCGATATACTTTTATGATAGTGGAACTGTTTATAATTTGGATATGACACTTGAAACTTACATAGCCAATATGATTGAATCTGCAGCTGTAAATTGCTGGCAGTATTTCTACATTTCTCCTGAAGAGTTAATTAAAAAGAATAAAGGGGTTAATGGATCTTTATGGATGCTATCCTCATTGGAGGATTTTCCGGAAGACTCTGATAGATTAGGTAATATTCTTCACCATATGGATCATTGTATACAATACCTTCCGGATTCATTTCCTTGGAAAGATTTTTCCTATCATAATAAGCAATTAGAGCTCATTAAATCTATGATATAAAATTATATTCATCATTGTATTACAAGGGATTTTACTGGTAAATAACCTGTCCTCATCTCTGTCTGTGATCCCTTTACCCAACTGGCTATTGTCCAGTTATAAAACATCAGTATCTACTTTAATCAGTATAGATCAATAAAAAGAATATGACTAATAGAGGATAAATAATGAGTGATACAACATGGTATCGAAGTTCAGATTGGGATAGAGAATCACAAGTCCTTTTTTATCAAAAGATAAAACGAGCAAGAAATAGCAAGATTGATTATATACTAATTAAATCAAGAGTACTCTATGCAACAAATGAATCTGAAAAAATGGCGGGAGCTAAAAACTTACTAAAAAATGCTATTGAAGAATATAAAGACAAACAAGACAAAGTGATTGATTTGGCCCAAGTACTATCTCGTTGGTATCTCCAGGAAAAGAACTTTATAGCGGCTGAAAAGTATATTGATGAGTATTTTTCCTTAAGTCAAACGGCTTATTCACTTAGAAGGCAAAAAGGTTCCAATCCTCATGAAATAAAATCTGAATTGCTGCTTCTTAAAAAAGATTTGGAACAAAACATTTCTGCTATCAAATTAATCAATCAGTGGCACAAGAATAGAGATATGGACAATGGGAATGTAGAACCTTTTGTTCCCAGCTATTTGCGAGTTGAATCTTATTCTTCTATAGTAATTGCAGAATTAGGTATTAAGACCATTGGCGATGCTTGGGATTTATTTGAGATTCGTCATTCTGATTTGGATTATAACTTGATCCACAATAAAAATGAAAAATCTCTTCTTTATCTATGGAATTATCTAAGGGAAGGATCAAACTTAGATGAATATCGTTTATCCTCTTATTCTTGGTATAATCTTAGAGAAATCGAGGTAGATAATCAAAGAAAATACCTTAGCGAGGAAGGTGAATTATTTTCCTATATAATTGAGCTTGGCGCCTATATTGGGCAAACAATAATTCATGAATCTAATGGCAAATGGTTACTTAGTGACCTTATTATCAAATCCAGGATAATCATTCACGGGGATAAAATAAATCCTTTTATGATTGCATATATTATTGTAGTTTATCGCTTTCCCATTAAGGATGTCCTAGAAAGATTGGATACACTTAAGACTTTATGCAATATCATATATTCACAAATCAATTTACAAGGAAGATAGCAGATGGAAATCTTTTTCTAAACAATTAAGTTAAAATCCTTGATTGAACACAGTCAAGATTTACCAAAAACATCAAATCAATTAATAACTTTTAATAAATATCTCAAGAACCATCTAACTGACTCATATAGACTAATAAAAAATTAGAAGTAAGGGGTGTTTATGGAATTAGTAGAAATAGGAACAGTGGCAGAGCTTAGGGACGGCTATAGTATTAGAGTTACTGATGAATTTAAGAAAGGTCTAACGAATATAGATGGATTTACTTTTTTAAAGATTATATGGTGGGCTAATCATTCAACAGAATATTCTCATCCAGATAATTGGGTGATAGACAAACCTTATACAAACGGTCCTGATCGCTTAGGTGTATTCGCCACACGATCTCAGATCCGTCCCAACCCTCTCTGTATAACAAACATAATTGTGAAGGACATTGATTATCATAGGGGAATCATATACACCTATTACATAGATGCCTATCCAGGGTCACCAATTCTTGATATTAAGCCATATCTTCCTGCCTGTGATCGAGTATTAGAAGCGGGTATTCCTTCCTGGTGTCTCCATTGGCCATCTTCTGTGGAAGAGTCATCAAGCTTTGATTGGGAATCTGAATTTAATTTTAGTAATAATTAATAAGGATAGAATATTATGAGGAACCGTGAACTCGTCTATCAGTCATTAAATATCATAGAGGGGCATTTGAAGGAAAACATAAATGTATTCACCTTGTCCCAAGAGTTTGGTTTCTCATTATATTATTTTAGTCGAATTTTTAAAGCCGTAACAGACTTTTCCTTAAAAGAATATATTCTTCTTAGAAAGGTTCATGAAGCCTATCGTGATATCATAAATTCAGATAAGAAAATCATTGATGTGGCTTTTGAATATGGTTTTTCTTCTCATGAATCATTTACTCGGGCTTTTAGCCGATTATTAGGATTCAATCCCTCCCTTGCTCGTAAAAAGGAGAACATTGTTAGCTATTTTGCTCCTCTTACTTGGGAGGTTCTTGAGAACAAACAACAAAATCATATTCAAGAACCAGAGTTAATTCAACTAGGAGCCTTTTATCTGATAGGTATTCCTTTTTATTATGATATTGCCTTGCATAATGATTTATCCAAACCATGGCATAATTTAATCAGTAATGCTTCTCTCCTGAAGGATAGGATTATTCCTGAAAGATTCTATCAATTACAATATTGGTTCCCTGATCAAGAGGATGGCCTATACTATTTCTTTATAGCGCTTCAAATGCATAACATAACAGATATACCTATACAGTTTACCGCTAAGATGATACCTGCTCAAAGATATTTAAGATTTTTCCATAGAGGAAAATCCAATTCAGTGGGTGACACATATAAATACATCTATTATCAATACCTTCCCGATACTTCCTATAAACTTCCTCATCACTATAATTTTGAATATTATGGGAAGCAATTCTTAGGGCCATACGATGAGGAGTCAGAAAGTGAAATCTATATTCCTATCGAAGGAGAGTGATAACATGCTTATAGAACTTAGTGATGTTTATAAAATGGCTGAATACATTCATTTCTACCAAGAGCAGCATCAACAGTTGTCTTTATTATTAATTGAGCGCTTATCTGCACATTTGGATTTCAAGTTAAAGATACAAAAAGCCACCGTACATTTTGTTAAAGATGATTCTTTTGCTGTTATAGGATTACGAAGATCAAAAGCGAGTATCTTTGTAGAATTCCATGTGTCAAAGTTTATTAAGAATCCCAGAGTAGAAAAAACACTAACAGGAAGAAAGGGACAGCTCATTCATAGAGTAACGGTTCATAATGGGGAAGATATTGATGAAACTTTACTCACATGGATAAAGGACTCCTATCGGCTAAATTCTGATAGGAGTCTGTCTAGCCATTCTGATAATTAGAAGGAAGATTTGTTTCTGTCAAGTTTAGTAATGGCCTTCCTATCTTCCTCACTTAATTCAAATTCATAAAGTTCGATATTTCCTCATAGCTTCATGCGTGAAATTCTAATATAGATTCACTCATGAGAGCTTCAGCGGTCATACGATTAATATTTTTAAAACCCTCTAGCTTAATTACTGTATTCCATTGAAACCAATATTTATGAGAAAACTGTTTGATCCTGGAGAAATATGATCTATGATAAGGAAAAGGAAAAAATATTATGAGAACAATTAGAGGCTTATTTTTTGTAGTAAGACAATACGAAAGGGCTGTGATGGAGACTTTTGGTAAATATAGTAAGTATCTTCATCCTGGCTTACATATTCAAATACCCTTGGTTCAGTTAACGAGGACAAGAGATATCCGTGAACATACAATGGACATTGCTCCTCAACAAGTTATAACCAGTGACAATGTCGAGATCGAAGTAGATGGCATCATGTGGGTTATGCCTGGTAATGATGAAGAGTACATCAAAAGAACCTTCTATAATATCGATAGATGGAAAGATGCTGTATTGGAACTGGCTCAGACGAATCTTCGGCAAGAGTTCGGACACCTAACATTAGATGAAAGTCTTGTGGCTCGCGAACAAATATCCAAGAATATGCAAATATCTCTGGATGATTTAACAGAAAACTGGGGACTTAAAGTTACAAAAGTCGAGATTAAGTTAATTGATCCTCCTGAAGATATCAAAAAAGCCATGCACAAACAGAAGACGGCAGAACAAGAGCGTCGTGCCATGAAGTTAATTGCTACCGGACGCTTCGAAGCTGCTGAGCAGGATAAGTTAGCAGCTATACAAATAGCAGATGGAAAGAAAGAAGCAGAGATAAAAATAGCCGAAGGAAAAGCAAAGGCTATTGAATTAGTAAACGATGCAGCAAACAAATACTTCGTAGGTAATGCCAAGGAACTAAAACAATTGGAGATTACCGAAACATCATTAAAAGATAATTCCAAAATCATTCTCTCACAAGATGGAATAACTCCAACATTGTTAATAGGTGACTTACCAGTCAAAACTGAGAAGAAGTCCTTGTAGGAGAAAACATAAGACCTACAAAAAGAAGAATCTTAAAAACATGAGCTTGCTACAAAGATGGATCGAAATAATTCTACAATAGATAGTAATTATAGTGATGGTTTCAATATTCTAAATCGCTTTAACAATATCAAAATAGTTCCAAAAACAAATGATGATATGAAGAAAATAAGGCAAATAACAGCTATAGATATAAAACCATTCTTTGGTTCAAGAACAGCATAGGGAACCCATCCATCAATTAGAAAACGTATCCCCGTTACAATAAGCCAAAATAGAGGATAGAACCCTGCTATATAAACATTCGGCATTTGAACTGAGATTTTTGGTCCTTCTATAATCCAGTCAGCTAAAAGTATTAAACCAGTGATAAGATGAACCATATAATTTGCCCATAGGAAGCGTACACCAACATCATCTCCATTAACAAAAGACCAATATAATACAGTTACCATAACAATATTCACAGTTGCTATAAACCTGATAATTTCAATATGAAAGGGACGATCCTTTAATGTATATTTTGCTGATATTAGTAAAGCAATTGCTCCTAGAATATTTCCTTGATTTGTCCAGTATCCAAAAAAATTCAATGCCTCTAATGATCCGTTTGTCCATGAATCAATCCATAGAATTAGCTGAGTACCCAAGATCATTAAAGAAAATAGGAACCTAAAATATTTCCACATAATTTTCTTGCTTTCCATTAAAAGTCTCCTCTCCTCAATTTAGCAAAATTACAATATTTGTAGTAGTATCTTGGTTAGATTTTAATAATTAATGTAAAAAAGGCTATAATTTATCTGCTATGTATAAGAGCTTGTGATAAAGAGGGATATGGATATACAATAATAACATAAATCCTTTTTTCACTAAGCAAGAGGATTAGAAAAATGATAATTATTTTAAAGTTGAATACAAAAATAAAGGATATAATATGAAAGTTAGAACAATCGTAGTTTTACTTTTTGCCTTAGGTCTTTCAAGCTCCCTCAATGCGCAAAAGGTCGATTTCTCTTCTGTAGATGAGTTTTTCATCATTGCTTCAGAAATGATGGAGGGAAAAGAAATATCCCCACAACAATGGGCCATATTTGATAGTACTGGCGGCTATAAAGAATATGCATACAGACCAGACCAGGTAAGAATCGGTATAATAAGAACATCTTTGCAACTCTCTTTTGAGGAAAATAAAAATCTTGCGTTAAAGGATCGTATTTTAAATATCACAGAAGATGAAATGAAGCGTGATGATGATCATCAATGGTTGAAAAAACATACTTTAATTAACTTTATGGAAATGAAGGATAACCTTTCTCAAATACAATCTTTTAGAGAGAACTATGATTTTGACAATATGATTACTAAGGCAAAATCAAAATTGAGTTCTTTTTTAGGAGTTTCAATTGATTCCTCATTAGAATTTAAACCTTTGTATTTTCTTTGTCAGGAAGATGATGCTCAAGTGAGGGGTAATGGTATTTATATGGATTTCAATTCATTTTATAAATACACAGAAGAGGAAAGAATCAATTATTTGGCACATGAATTTTTTCATAACTATCGTGGCTATTATGAGAACAATGATTTTAATCACAAAAATGCACTAAACTACTACACAGATATGATTCAAAATGAAGGAATTGCAGACTTAATTGATAAAGAAAATGGTTATAAAAAGTATTTTCTCAGCACGGGACGCACTCAGGAAGAGGCTCAATATTGGGAAGACATGTATAATAACGCCGCAAATGATTTAATTAAGTTACAGGAACTGATTCTTGAATATTCTCAAAAGGGGATTCCTGAAGATACGTTCGTGAACAAGATAGAAGAAATTGTTAAGTACAATGGTCACCCTATTGGTTTTTATATGGCAAATCAAATTGTTAAGGGTGGGTATAAAAAAGAAATGCTGGAAAATTTTTACAGGCCATATGAGTTCTATAAACTCTATAATCAAGTAACCATAGAAAATGGTGAACCTGCTTTAACAGAAGAGTATTTAAACTATATTAAGAAGATAAGTGAAGAATACTATCACTAATATTTTCTTCCTGAAGTGTTTATATTGGATCAGCCAACATTTTATCATCTTCAGCAAAGTAAATACGGTATTGATTCTTCATATTTACTTATTAAGTAAGTCTGTCACAGTATCTATTATTGATCAATCTTTTCTTAAAATGGAAATTAACAGAGAGAAGTTCCGGAGTAAGGAAAAATCGGGAAGTATTTTTTTCGAGTTTCGCCTTGAAGAAAACGTTGTCATATTTCTTATCCCATCATGCATCATATTTTGATAAATAGAGTACCACGTGCTACCATGGAAAATAAGGGGGAACAAATGTTAGACAATCTTATTAATCGTAAAATATCTGTTTATTCTGTTAGTATTGATTTTTTCTTCGGTCCTACAAGAGGGGTTTTACTCTCGGTGAATGATAAGTGGTTAACCTTGAAGAAAGGGCGTGAAACCTTTTTTATTGCCGTCGATAAGATTATTCAAGTTAAGGCCGTTGATTAAATGTCTGTAGTTAATATCCTGTGAAATTTACAATGAAACATCAAATGATCATTTTGCTTTTGTTAAATCCTTCAAGAATTAATAATTTATCTGAACCTTGGAATGCTTTACTCTGTAATACCATATAGATCAGTTCATTGGGGTTCGTGATGATGAATCTATTAGTGAATTTATATTCCTATAAAAGAAGGTAAAGGGGTATAATAATTTAATTAGTATTGTTAACTCTATTAAGCTGATACAGGGGTAGTGGGACTTGGATTTTTTAGTTTAAAAAGTGAGGAATATATATCCATGTAAGATCGACTTCTGTCTAATAATCTATTAAAAACTTAAGATCTGTCTTCATAATGCATATGAGGAGGATAATAGGTTATTCCCTCTGCGCCATACATAATGAACGGGAAGCCATAGAAGAAGCTATCGAAGTCGAAAATATGTCATATCCCATTATTTGGGTAAATATCACTTATGATAGTAGTTATTTCTTTACAGAAGATTTAACTGTTTTAGAAAAAAGACTCTCAGATTTAGTATTACAGACAGATCGGAAGAATGATCAATGAGTGATCTAAATCGGTATAGGAATTCTCTTAAGATCAACAAAGGTGACCCCATTTTAACAGTTCAATAGTAGTAAAATTTGCAAATAAAAATTAATCCTTTACAATTCTAAGAGAGCATAATAAGGATGTTATTAATATGAACGAGTATGGCCAGGTGTCACAACCGGACTTACCATTTTTTGTAGCTGGGGTTGGGGCCTCCGCCGGAGGTGTAGCTTCCCTTGAGGCTTTTGTTCAAAACATTTCCTTCAAAAGTGGTGTTGCTTATGTAATAATCCAGCACTTGTC
This sequence comes from Spirochaeta cellobiosiphila DSM 17781, assembly GCF_000426705.1. NCBI lineage: Bacteria > Pseudomonadati > Spirochaetota > Spirochaetia > Spirochaetales > Spirochaetaceae > Spirochaeta > Spirochaeta cellobiosiphila. Next base: position 291,021 of record NZ_KE384554.1, on the reverse strand, counting down.
ACCTGACTTTAAAACTTTTATGGATGAAATCCTTAGACGTTATACCAATATCGAAGTTAATATTGTCCAAGAAACCACCCCTATAGAAGCAAACAAGATATATCTCATTCCTCCTAAAAAAATTATGCGCCTGGAAAAAGGTCTGTTAAAGCTTATAGATAAGGGCAGTGGCTCCTTAAGCTATCCTATCGATATTTTTTTTGATTCTTTGGCTTTATCTCAAGGTGATCACGCAATCGCAGTTGTTTTCTCAGGTACAGGTTCTGATGGTTCACATGGAGCTGTTGCTGTTGCTAAGCATAATGGTTTTGTTATTGCACAAGATCCTGATACCGCCGCTTTTAGTAGTATGCCTGAACATTTGATCAATACCGGAATATGTCATTTAATATTAAATCCTGATACCGTTCCAGGAGTTATTGAAGAATACATCCAGGATCCTGTGATGTATAAGAAAAGCATAAAAGAAAGAGATACACAGTTAGATTACCAGAATTATGACAGTCTAGAAAATATATTTTCCATACTATACAAGAAGTTTAATGTTGATTTTGCTAACTATAAGAAGAACTCAATTAATAGAAGGATTAAGCAGAACATAGAGAATTTGAACTTGAAGGATATACACTCTTATATTTCCTTATTGAAGGAAAATGACGAACTTAAGGTTAAATTATTTTTCTCTCTGCTTTTGGGAATGACCTCCTTTTTTAGAGATACAAAGGTATTTTCCTATATTGAGGCAAATATTATTCCTTATGTTGTTAATAGAGGAAAAGAGAAAGGAATGTTACGGATATGGATACCTGCCTGCTCAACGGGTGAAGAAGCCTATTCCTATGCCCTATTAATTCATGAGTATCTTGAAGATAAAGGTATTCAATTAGATGTTAAAATCTTTGCTACAGATCTGAATGAAAAATCAATTGCCATAGCCAGGAATGGTTTATATCATGAAGATAAGGTTAATGATATTTCTTCCCATAGGCTTTCCAGATATTTTGAATATAATGATGGCTATTATAAGGTCAAATCAAATCTTAGGAAGTTAATAACTTTCACTCATCATGATTTATTAAAAAATCCTCCCTTCAAGGATCTGGATCTGATTAGCTGTCGTAATTTTTTAATCTATCTTACATCCGGGGCTCAGACTGTTGTAGGTTATAGCTTTAATTATGGTTTAGCCTTTGGAGGGATTCTTGTATTAGGATCCAGTGAGGACTTAGGTGATTATTCAGACTATTATGATTCCTATAGTAGACCGTTAAGGATATTTAAAAAAGTAAAAGAAGCTTCAAAAAAGATAGTGACAGACTCAAACATTATAAGTACACATAGAAGAATACATCCTTCAGTGAATGAAAAAAAGGATGTTCTCATAAGAAAAGAACTCCTTTTGGATTATGATAATCTATTGGATATCTATATGCCTGCCGGTATTCTCTTGGATTATGATTATAATCCTCTGCATTTTTTTGGTGATATTGATGATTTTCTTCAAATTCAGAAAGGTAGAACTCATAACTCAGAAGTTTTTAACTATGTAAAAGAAGAATTTCGAATATCTTTAAAGGTATCACTTGATAAGTGTAAGAAGGACAAAAAGGTTATCGTTTTAGGAGATCTGTCCTATGAATCCGATAATAAGCTAAATATCATTAATATTACAATACGTCCCATTGTTAAAAAAGATTTACCTACTTCTTTTTTCCTGGAATTTAAAAAAATATCTTCTCCAGAAAGCAATGTAAGAACTTCTATAGTAGATAATAAAACTAAAATTGTAACAATAAATCAGGATAGTCAGATAGAACTGTTAGAATCAGAACTCAGGCTAACCAAAGAAAATCTATCTACAACTGTGGAAGAGCTACAAAATAGTAATGAAGAACTACAAAGTACCAATGAAGAGTTACTTTCTTCCAATGAAGAATTACAAACTACTAATGAAGAATTGCATTCTGTTAATGAAGAACTCCATACAGTAAATGAAGAATACGATGAAAAGAATTATAAGTTGCAAATGTTATACAGTGAACAGGAAGGGTTATTATCCAATCTGGATATTGGAGTCATTTATTTGGATGAGAATTTACTTGTCAAAAAATTCAATAAGGCAAGTGAAATTTCATTTCATCTTATGGACTATGATATGGGAAGACCTATTGATCATATTGCTTATCAATTAGACGATGATAATACAGAATTTAAGAATAGACTTAGAAGAACACTTGAAAAGGGTGAGATTTTTGAATCAGAAATAACAACAAAAGATGGACAATCTTACTTAAAAAAGATAATGCCATATTATGATGAAGAGAGAGAAATCACCAATGGAGTGATTGTTACTCTAACTAATATTACAAAAGTATTACAAGCAAAGAATAAATTATCTATGCAAAAAATATTATATGAAACTATTCTTGAACAAACAATGGCAGGATACTGGGATTGGAAAATACAGGAAAATTCCGAGTATCTAAGTCCAGCACTTAAAAAAATGTTTGGTTATAAAGATGAAGAACTAAAAAACGCTCCGGATACCTGGTTAGGTCTTATTCACAAAGATGACAGAGTAAAAGTAAAAGAATCCCTGGATACTTATATTATGAATAAGGGGAGAGGTCCTTTTTCTTACCGTATACGTTTTATTCATAAAACCGGGGCCATAATCTGGGTCTTGACCACAGGCCGTGCAATGGAATGGGATGAGAAGGGGAATCCCACAAGAATCATTGGTGCACATGTTAATATAACAGATATTAAAAATGCTGAACTTGAGATTGAGCGACAGGCGAAAATGCTTGCAGAAGCTCAAAGAATAGCAAAGGTTGGATATTGGGACACTAATTTTTCCACTAATAAAGTCAGTTGGACTAAGGACATATACGATATGTTTCTTTTAGATCCGTCCCAACCAGCTCCTGATTATAATTTCCAACGTTCTTTGTTTTCTTCTGAAAGTTGGGACCTGTATACCTGTGCAATGAAAAAAACGGAAGAGGAAGCACTTTCTTTTGAATTGGAATTGCAAATTATACGTAGTAATGACTCGAAAGCTTGGATGTTAGTTCGAGGGGAGGCTACATATGACAATAAAGGTAATATTAGTGGGGCACAAGGAATTACCCTTGATATTTCTGAGCGTAAAAACGCGGAAGAACATTTAGCTGAAACCTTAAAAGAGTTAGAAATCCAAAAAAATGCAGCTTGTGAAGAAAGTCTTGTAAATCTTGATTTGTTAGATGAAGTTAATCATCGAGTAAAGAATAACCTCATTAGAATACTTGGAACATTTCAACTGAAACTCAATGAATATACACCCCAAAATAATGAATATTCTATTTTGAAAGATATGAGTATGCGTATAAACAGTATGCTGGAATTGCACTCCCTATTGTCAAATTCACGATGGCAACCTTTAGAGATAGGGCATTTGATTGACAGAATTATGTCTTCATGTGTGGAGATCGCAGTGCGACCTGATAAAATTAATAGTACAGTTCTATTTAAACCACAGGAGTTAAGAAGCTTTTGTTTTACTCCTCAACAAGCTACTTCCATTAGTTTGATTTTGAGTGAGCTAGTAATGAATAGTACTAAATATGCCTTTCCTAATAAAGAAGAAGGAGATATTAGTGTGCTTATTACGGGTAAGGTTTCAGATAGAGGTAAGAAAATAGTTTTTAAGTATAAAGATAATGGCGTAGGCTGGCCTGAGGATGTTCTTAGTCTTACACGAAAAGGACTTGGTCTAAAGTTAATTCAGGATTCTTTTAGGAGTTTTCCTGAGAATAATTACAAGTTATATAATGATGATGGTGCCATTTTTCAGTTTACTTTGGTTCTATATTAATCTAAGTCATGTGGGGACTCAATATGAATAAATTTAGTAAGAAATTAAAAGTCTTGATTGTTGAGGACGATCCAATAATCCATCGAGTACTAAAAGAACAAGTTGAACAAATAGGACATACCGTTATTGGGGGAGCCTATAGTCGAAAGGAGGCTTTTGATATTTTAGAAATCGCCAATCCTGAACTTCTTATTCTTGATATTGTAATGCCTGATGGAATAACTAGTAAAGAGGACAAAATTGCAGGAATTACCATCTCAAAAAATGTTATGGAGAATCAGCCTATACCCATAATATGGCTTACTGCTTATGATACTCCACAGATCTTACTGGAAGCAGAAAAATTAGGTATCGGTGCTTATTTGGTAAAACCAACAAAGATCAATGATTTAGCTAGATCTATTAGTATAGCCTATGCCAGATTTGAAGAACTCAAAAAAATACAAAAACTGAATCAAAAGCTTAATTTGGAAATCAAGCAACATAAGAAAACAGAAGAACAATTGCTTATATCTAATAATACAAAGAATCGATTATTAAAGATAATTGCTCATGATTTACGGAACTTGTATCATTCTCAAAGTCTTGGAATTGAAAGCTTATATGCCAGTATGACTGTACCAGAAGATATTCCTCTTATTGCTAGAGAACTATATAAGAATTCTGTTAATCAAAGGGATTTATTATATAATCTATTGGATTGGGCAGACAAACAGGATAATAATTTTTATTCCAACCCCGTAAGTGTAGATATTGTTCAGGTTGTTCAAGAGACCATATCTCTTTATGAAAAGAATAGTCAGCTAAAAGACATTCAAATTAAATTTGAAAGTTCAGAAGAAGCAATCGCAAAAGTTGATTTAGAAATGTTAAAAGTAATCCTTAGAAACCTACTAAGTAACAGTATAAAGTTTACCCCCAAAGGTGGACAAATTACTATAAAGCTAACAAAAAGGAATAACAATGTTGAATTGCAAGTTAAAGATACCGGCATTGGAATAAGTCCTGAAAAGCTTGATATTCTATTCGATAACAATTCCCATATAAGTTCTAGTAAAGGTACAAATGGAGAAAAAGGGGCGGGGCTAGGCTTAGAACTATGTAAGGATTTTATTCAAGCAATCGGTGGTACGATTAGCGCTACTAGCGAACTAAATAAAGGATCAACATTCATTGTATCCTTCCTGGAAGACAATTCTACCTTTAATAAGAGTTCATAAGTTAGGAAAGGATGTTGTGGTTTTAGCTTCACAACACCCTTTATAATATGATTACTTAGGCGATACGATAATATCTTTTAGCTTGGGATTCTTTTCAATATCCTTTGGTAAGCTGTGAGATCGTTCTTTGTTATCATAATCCTTAGATTGGAAAGAGTAAGTGAAATTAGTATGAACATCATAAGTTCCGTTCATTAATGCATAAGCGTCTTCAGTCATTACTAGTTCTTCATCAGTAGGAATAACAAAGATTTTGATTCGAGAGCTGTCTTTAGAAATACAGAATTCAGCGTTACGTGAAGTACATGTCTTGTTCTTTTCTAAGTCAACTTCAATTCCTAAAGCTTCTAATCCTTCCAGGACAGGACCACGAATGTGAGGAGCCATTTCCCCCACACCGGCAGTAAATACTATGGCATCTACGTTACCGTCAAGAGCTGCCAGATAGGAGCCAATGTATTTTCGGATTCTGTAACATTCCATTGAGACAGCTAACTGACATTGTTTATCCCCAGCAGCGGCACCATCACGAATATCACGTCTATCAGTATATTTAGTTGAAATACCTAATACACCTGATTTTTTGTTTAAGATTGTCTCGATTTCTTCAGACGAATAACCAGCATTGTCCTTGATGTAGTTAATAATAGCAGGATCCAGATCACCACTTCGTGTTCCCATGATAAGACCTTCAAGAGGAGTTAATCCCATGGATGTATCAAATGATTTACCATTCTTAACAGCATTGATACTGGCACCATTTCCTATATGAGCAATGATGAGGTTCGTGTCTTCAGGTTTTTTACCTAATAACACAGCTGCTCTTTTTGCTGTATAAAGAAAAGATGTTCCATGGAAACCATATCGTCTAACACTATATTTTTGGTACCATTCATAGGGAACTGCGTATAAAAAGGAAGTTTCCGGCATAGTTTGGTGCCAGGCTGTGTCCATAATAGCTGCATGAGGTACATCAGGTAGTACCTTTTGAGCTGCTTCAATACCCATAACATTGGCAGGGATATGTAAAGGTCCTAAACCTTCGATTTCCTTAAAAGTTTTAAGAACTTCATCATCAATAAGAACTGATTGTTTGATCTTTTCACCACCATGAAGAACACGATGGCCGACGGCTTTGATCTCAGAAATATCGCTTAATACTCCCATGTCTTTATCGAGGATACAGCTTAGAACCAAATCGATTGCATCTTTGTGGTCTTTGCAAGCCTTTTGAATCTCAACTTCCTCTTTTCCTTGTGCTTTGTGACCAATAAAAGCCTCATCTGTACCAACTCTCTCTACTGCCCCTTTGGCTAGTACTTCTTGAGTTGCCCAGTCATATACTTGATATTTTACTGAAGAACTTCCACAGTTCAGGGTTAAAATAACCATTAAAAATAAACCTCCAACTTATACCTATCTCTAATAATAATCACACATTCTACCACGTTCTTTCAAGTAATTACTAAGTATTTTGAATGAGTCTCAATTTTATTTGTGTTTATTAACTATGATTATTTTACTATTCCTCCTTTGTTTATGTGGTGCCGGTTGGGCTGATAATTCCCTTTCAGTCCAAACAAATTCGGATATGGAATATAAATTAGGACTACGTTTATCCCATGTACAGGCTAATTATTACTATTCGAAACTTCAGGAACGGAAGAAGTATTATTTAAACATCTATAGACTACATATTGGTGATCTTAATCCAGGGGGATGGTTATCCAGAGATTTTTCTTCTGAAAGTTCTTATGATTTTACTTCTGTATCATATCTATCAACACCTGGAGCTAATGCGAGTACTAATCGCCAGGGATTAGCTTATGAAGGTCAGTATCTTCAATATTTAAATATATATAATGTAAAAAGTAATGAAGCTTTACGAGCGGGCATGTTAAGCTGTGGTAGCCTTGTTAAGCTGCACTTCTTTGGTTACTCCTATTATAGGGAGTTAAGTGTTGATGATGATTGGTATAATCCCGATAGGTCTGATTCTCAGGATATTTTTCGTTATGGTTGTATCATGGACCTGGGTTCTATAGTCCCCATTCAAATTAGAAATTCATATTCTGATAAAGGTCATCTGGATAAGTATGGATTTAGTATTAAGATTAAGCCCCATCGAACCTATCGTATTATTGCTAATTATGATATCTGGAATGACTTTGTTATCAAAAGTGCTGAATATTGTCAGACAGGATTCTCTTTGAATCATAGTCTCAATTCTCAGAATATTGAGATTAAGCACTCTTATCTCTATCGTAACTATTCTGGTAGTACATCCTACTATGATAATCAACGACAACAATATGGTATAAGGCTAAGCTGGAAAACTCTTAGTTTGTATCTTAATACCACTCATGATATTAAGCGTTTTAAATATTACATCCAAAAGGAAGATATCTATAATTTTACCTATTATTCAGGAGCAACATTCGATAATCGATTGTTCCATATTGGACTGCGGAAATGCCAAAATATTTCCTCATCTTATTACCTGTTGAATCTAAAGCTCACTTATAAAAAAGGTAGTTGTCAGTTAGAGTATAAAGGAGGAGAGGACTATCAAATATACAAATCTATTCTGGCTTGGGATAGTTCTCATATAAAAGCTTCTACCTCTTTTCAATATGATGTAATTAATTCAACCAACAGGTTCTCTTTGGGTGCTTCCTGGAAGTTTTAGTGAAGTAAAATGATTTTATTTAATTCAAAATAAATCGTTAAACCAAGAACATCAATAACTGTTGCCATCAAAGGACCTGCGGCAACTGTAGGATCAAACTTCAACTTATGTAATATCAAGGGAACCATTGCACCAATGAGTGTTGATGTGATGACCACAAAAATAAGACTAAAACTAATTGTGAATAATTGTAGTATCTGAAGATCATGAAAAAAGAAATAGTTTCTCACTAACATGATGGTAGCCATGATTATCCCAATAGTGATACCAACAAAGAGTTCCTTTATAACGATTTTACCAAAATCCTTAAAGTGTACTTCCCCTGTCGCTAATCCTCGAATCATGAGGGTCGCTGATTGGGTGCCACAATTTCCTCCTGTTTGAGTGATACTCGGTACAAATAAGAAGAGAAAACCTAATGTTGCACTGAGGTAATTATAGAGGTCCATCACATTTGCTGTGAACAAACCAGCAATGAGGAGTATGCTTAACCAGGGAAGACGTTTTTTTACTAAACCAAATAAAGATGTATCTAGATAGGGATCAATATTCCCATCCATAGCTCCCATTTTATAAATATCTTCTGTTTGTTCTTCCCTTATTACATCAATAACATCATCGAAGGTAACGATTCCTAATAGGCGATGATATTTATCTAATACAGGAATGGCTATTAAGTCATGGTTCTCCAAGGTTCGAGCTACCTCTTCCTGGTCTGTCTCATCTTGAACGAAGATAATATCCCTTTCCATGATATCACCAATGATTTTATTGTCTTTAGCTGACAAGAGTTCCCTTAAGGATACAACACCCATAAGACGTTTTAATTGATCTACCACATATATATAATAAATAGTTTCCACTTCTTCCAAGTTTCTTCGAACAAAAGCCAGAGCCTGAGATACAGTGATACTGGCTTGTACTGCTACATAGCGGGGCGTCATGAGTCCAGCTGCATCATCTTCATCATATTTGAGAAGGAATTCGGTCTCCTTTCTCGATTCATCAGACAAGCTTTCCCATACAGAACTTCGTACTTCTGGACTAATGTTCTGTATAAAGTCTACAAGGTCATCAGGTTCCATTTCTTTTAGTAGAGTTTTCGTGTTTTGGGCTGATAAGTTTTTAATCAGCAATTCTTGATGATTTTTTGATAGTTCTCTTACCAATTCTGCACGTCTGTCTTTGGCTAATTTAAGGAAAAGTCTAAGGCGTTCTTCATCCTCTAGTTCATCCCAATGAAATAGTATGTCTTCTATTGACATAGTGGACAAGTGTTCATCTATATTGGAATAGAAATCTTTATAATTCTTAATGTTTTCCATTTCAGTAGACACTATTTACCTACCTATAAAGATAATTTCTGGTTCTAAGTTAAATCCAGTAGCCTCTCTAACCTGTTCTATTATAATGTTAACCAATGATTTTATATCTTCAGAACTTGCACTTCCTTCATTAATTATAATGTTTGCATGCCAATCGGATATTTTTGCTTTTCCTACCTTCAAACCTCTAAGACCTAGGTCATCAATGATTTTACCTGTAGGAGCACCAAAGTCATGATTATTCTTAAATGCCGAACCAGCACAGGGAGCTCTATAATGCCCTTTTGAAGCCCGATCATTATATCTTAAATCCATCTCTTCTCTTATGAGAGCCTTTTCCTTATGTTCTAGTTTAAAAGCCGCTCGAAATATAAAAAGGTCGCCTGATTGAAAGGGACTAACTTTGTATTCCCAATCAGTTGGATTGTAGTTATATCTGACTAAGCGACTTTTCTCATCCAAATAGTCAACCCATAGGAGATGATCAGATATTTCATGCCCATAGCACCGGGCATTCATTCTCAGGGCTCCTCCCAAGCTGGAAGGCATACCATAAAAACTCTCTAAACCAGAGAGCTGAGCTGATTCTAATTGATCTATTAGAGTAGATATTTCATTTCCTGATTCGGTAATGACTATATCTGATAGGATTTCAACATGATTGAGTTTGTTTGTGTTGATAACAAGCCCTTCAATGCCATCATCAGATATAACCACATTAGCCCCTGCACCTAGAATAGTAATGGGTATTTTGTAATCATTAGCCCATTTTAACAGGCTTTGTATTTCTTCATAATCAGTTGGTTGGGCAAAATAATCAGCTTTGCCACCGATTCTGAATGTTGTATATTCTTTAAGAGACACTTGAGGTACAATCAAGTTATGATTGATTTTTTTTCCCATATTCAATAACTTAGTCACCTGATACAATCTATCGTTAGTTGAAAAAAAAATCTACCAGGCAGGGAGGATTGCTTTGGCCTTACAATTCTATAATACACTACATAGAACCATGGAAGACTTTAAACCTATTAATAAGGATGAGGTCGGTTTGTACTGTTGTGGGCCAACGGTATATAATTTTGCTCATATTGGTAATTTGCGAACTTATTTCTTTGAAGATATTCTTAGAAGAGTCTTGGAAAGAAATGGATATACTGTAAAACATGTAATGAACGTAACCGATGTTGGCCATCTATCTGATGATGGTGATGACGGTGAAGATAAAATGATAAAGAGTGCTAGAGAGAAGGGGTGGAATGTTTGGCAAATTGCAGAACATTTTACCAATGCTTTTTTTAGCGATATTGATTCTTTACATATAAAAACTCCTCAAGTGGTCTGTAAAGCCACTGATCACATTAAGGATATGCAGAACTTAATATCACAATTGGAAGAGAAGGGTCTGACCTATGTAAGTGAAGGTAACGTGTATTACGATACCGAAGGATTTACTAGTTATGGTGAGATGGCATTATTAGATCGTCAGGAATTAATGTCTGGTGCTCGTGTAGATATTGATACTGCTAAAAAAAATCCCAGAGATTTTGTTCTCTGGTTCACTAAGTCCAAGTTTGAAGATCAGGCTATGCAATGGGAGTCTCCCTGGGGAAAAGGATATCCTGGATGGCATTTGGAATGTTCTGCCATGAGTACTAAGTATTTAGGAGAACAATTTGATATTCACTGTGGTGGTGTTGATCACATACCTGTTCATCACACCAATGAGATTGCTCAGACAGAAGGGGCTACTGGGAAATCTTGGGTAAATTACTGGCTTCATGGGGAATTTTTATTAGATCAAACAGGTAAAATGTCTAAGTCCAAAGGTGATTTCTTAACTTTGCAAAAGCTCAAAGATATGGGTTATGAAGCAATGGATTACCGGTATTTTCTATTAGGTGCACATTATCGTTCTCAGCTGATATTCACTTATGAAAGTTTGGATAGTGCAAAAAAAGCCCGTAAAAACTTAGAGAAGAAGGTTTTGGAATTCAAATCCAAAGTAACAGGATCTATTATCCTGGATGAGACTGGAAAGCTTATCATTGAAGAGTTTAATGCTGCTTTGGATCAGGATATGAACATGCCTAGAGCGCTAAGTGTTGTATGGAAAACAGTTAAGGCAAAAAATATGTTACCAGAACAAAAGTTAGCTGTTCTCTACGATATGGACGGAATATTGGGACTTGGATTAGAAGCACTAGAAAACGTTGAGGTTGTTGAAGAGCCTCTCGATGATAAACTGTTACAATTGATAAGAGAACGGGAAGACGCTCGAAAAAATAAAGACTTTCTTAAGTCTGATCAATTAAGGGATGAATTGTTAAAACAAGGAATCCAAATAATAGATACTCCACAAGGTGCACAATGGAAAAAAGTGTAACCTGCTGTGTTAGGGTTTGTTGTTTAGTATGAGTGATGTATCCGTATTTGAAAAGATATATCGAGACAATTATTCTCTTCTTAATAAAGTTGCCATTAAGATATGTGGTGATCAGGATGTTGGGGAGGAGGTTGTTCAAGAAGCTTTTATAAAGTACTACGAAAGGATGGAGTCATTACCACAGGGAAAAGAAGCTCTTTACTGGCTTATCCGGGTAGTCAAAAACTTGTCACTCAATAAAGAGAAACGTAAGGGGCGAGAAAGAAGGGCCTATGAGCGTTATTTTAAAGAACCTAAAAAGGACTCAAAAAACGAGGGAGAAGAAAATACGCTTAAAGATGAAACAAAAGAGATCGTTAAGGAAGCCCTGCTTAAGTTGCCTCATAAGCTTCGAACTATTTTGATTTTGCGTGAGTACGCTGGTTTTTCCTATCAGGAAATAGCTGATTCATTGCATATATCAGAGGGAAATGTGAAGGTGCGTATGTTTAGAGCAAGAAAACAATTAGCTGATCTTATTGATCAAGGAGAAGTCTATGTGCCCTGATAAAACTTTACTATCAGCCTATCTGGATAATGAAGTTCCTACTCCTTGGGATCATCAAATAAAGGAACATATTGACTCGTGTCCAGAGTGTAAACAGGAATACTTAAGCCTGAAGAATCTAAAGGTTCTAATGAGTGAGGATAATGAAGCTCTTACAATGAAGGAACCTGATATGGATAGATTCAACGATATTGTTAGATCCTCACCAAAAAGGGGAATGTTCTGGCATAAATCCATCAATATTCCAGCTCCCTTGGTAACGGTTGCCGCAGCAGCTTTGTTTGCTCTAGGAGGGATTAATTTTTGGAATGGAATGAATTCTTCAGCCCAGAATTCAGGGGATCTTTTGAATAATCTTTCCATGAATGCTAATGTTCAGGATGTAGATCTTGCTTTAGAGTTGATGGAAGCCGAACAAGGCCTTAACTCCAAGAACACTATGGAAATCCCTACAGATATGCCTATAAAAACTTACGGTAATCCTGAGTTCTTACGATCCGCCTCTTTTAAGGGGAATTCTGGAAAGTGAGTAGACATTTCTTAATCAACACTTGCCTATTACTTTTGACAGTTATGAATGCCTTTGGTCAAGATGTGGATAAAGATTTATGGGATGAACTAAAATCTAAAGCTGTTGTTCTGAAGGTGGAAGCTGAAATGAACATCCCTGAACAGGGGCTTTGGAGTGGGGAAATATCCAAAATAACTTTACCAGGCAGAGCCGTCCTATTTACTTTGGAAGGAAAAACCTTAAAGCTAAAAACATCCTTAACCCCCTATCTTCAGGAGGATGGTTCTTATTTATTAATAGCTCAGGGTCAGATGTGGTATAAAGAGGATAATACAGCTCAGTACAAAACTGTATTTAAGAGTCTAAAAATACATCCTAATGAAGCACTTTTTTACTATCCGCTAGGAATTTCAGCGACTGGCGACTATATAATTGAACTTGAAATTATTCTACGGAAGCTTGATGAAAAAGATCCCTAAAATATCACTAATTTTTATAGCCATTGTTATTGGTATATTTCTTATTAATCTCTATATCACTAGACAAAAGCCTCATATCTTGTCGGTTGAACCAAAAAGTATTCAGCCGGGAATGGATGTTCAAGTGAGAGGTAATTCTTTTGGCAGAAAAGGATACTTAACTATTGATGGAGATAGAATATTAAAAGAGCAAATAACAGAATGGGATAAAAATCTTATTAGATTTGTAGCTCCCGACAATTTTAGCACTGGAGTATTGATTGTTAATACTGATAATGGTGCAAGTCGAGGTGTTATAGTAGCTAATAATGGTGAATTTCCAAGTTTAGTCTCTATAAATGAAAATATTCCTTTATTAACCAAGATAGGACCTTCTTCCGCTCAACTAGGTAGTTTTGTCACATTGGAAGGGGATGACTTAACCCGTTTTCGTTCTGGTAAAATCTTTCTAAGCGGTGTAGATAATAATTATGTCATTCCTATTGAGTGGATACATTCCTGGACAGATAATTCTATCGTTTTTACCTGGTTAGGTGATTTTGCGGCTAATGGCATAAGCCTGGTACAAAATAATAAATCTTCTAACATTATAAATTTTGAAACAAAAATTAATCAGTATGTTCAAAAGGAAAACTTCAAAACGATAATATATAATAAACATTTTGTATTGTCCCATCCTAAGGGTATTGTTAGAATTAATGCCCAGGATGATTTTGTGGGAATTGGGAATTGGGAAATCATTGGTGCTAATAAAAGTTATGAACTAAGGGGACATTATGTGCAGTCAAAGACTTCTCAATCTAATAGAGAAGAATTTAGTTACAACATGATGATCGAGCTTCAAAGGGTCTCCTGGCACGATTTAAGCTCTCTTCCTAACATCCTTATAGATAAAAATGATGACTATTTTGCTCCTTACCTCAAAAACACAGAGATTGTACCTGCTGGTAATGCTTCTATAACTTCTATAAGGGAATATACGCAAGGAAGGTATACTAATCCTTATAACATAGCGGTTAATAGTTATAACTACCTGTTAAAAAGACAAGCCTATACCACAGACGAACTTCCTGTAGATCAACAGATTAGCACTCGTCGTAGTAATCCAATGGGATATAATCAAATATACGCTGCATTAATGCGTAATGCTCATATTCCTGCTAGAGTTATTTCAGGGATGATTATGGACATGGAAGGTAATACTAAGAACCATTCTTGGGTTGAAATATTCCTGGTTGGAGCTGGGTGGATTATAGTAGATCCCAGTCAGCAAGCTGTTGATTCTAATTATTCAGGATTTGCTCCCAGTAATAAAGTTTATTTACCTTTTGGCTGTTATGATGAAATCATTGAAGGTACACAGATTAACAACAATGACTGGAATGTGCATTTGTTAAATCAATATGGGGATTACTTTGAGGGGTATAATAATTCCATCGAATCCTTGGAAGATACTGAGATCAAATTAATAGGTGACTTTAGCGTTAAGGTTCCACGTTGACAAAGGATTTTAGCCCCCCTATACTTCTATATGAATCCGTTAAAAACAGGTAAGGTATGCATAACCCATTACAACTGGCACTTCAATCTTTCAAAAAAAACTCGTATATCATAGTAGAAGGGAAGCATAGGGCTGAATACTTTTACATCATCCGTTCTGGTACTGTTAGGGTAAGTAAAGAAGTTGAAGTCGTTGAAGAGGAAGGGGGAAACATCCTGGAGCCTGGTGACTTTTTTGGTGTTGTATCAACCATGTCCTCCCATAGTCATATTGAGACGGCTCAAGCTTTGACAGATGTTACATTGATTGCCGTTCATCAAGAACAATATGGATTACTGATAGAACGTAATACTCCAGTTGCTATGAAAATTATTCAGAGTTTTTCTAAACGTATGCGTTTCCTTGATGAAGCATTAACCCGCTTAACTTTTAAGAGCACAGCTGAAATCGATCTAAATCATCTATTTATTGTGGGAGAATATTATGCCAAAAACAATAAATATAATCAGGCCTACTTTGCCTATCATCAATATTTGAAATTCTGTCCAGATGGTAAGAATGTTAAAACAGCTTTAGATAGGGTTAGGAGGATAAAGCCTTATGCTAAAAGTGTTTATCTTGAAGATGATAGCGAGGTTTTTACTAGGGAATATCCAAAAGAAGCAATGATTTTTTCTGAAGGGCAACCGGGAAATGAGCTATATATAATCCAAAAGGGTAGTGTGAAGATTTCCAAGATTGTAGATAATCAGGAAGTCATGTTAGCCATATTAAAGACTGGTGATATTTTTGGTGAAATGGCTTTGATTGAAAAAAAAGCTAGATCAGCATCAGCTGAAGCCTATGAAGATGCTGTCTTATTAGCTGTGAACCAAGCTAACTTTGAAAGAATGGTAACGACGCAGCCACAAATTATTTCTCGCTTAACTACTTTATTAGCAGAGCGTATATGGTTTATATATAAACAGTTAGCTAATGCTATAATGGAAAAGCCTTTAGGAAGACTATATGATGCTCTGTTAATACAGCTCGAAAAAGCTAGAGTACCTATTAAAAGTGGAAGTAGTTATACCTTTGAGTTTGGTAAGGAAGATCTTATAAATATGATAGGGGTTCCTATGGCCGAAGGTAGGGCTGTAATGATTGATTTGATGAAAAATAAAAATCTTAGAGAAGTGGATAACAAAATATTTATAAGTGATATTGAAGAAATTGAAAAACAAGCAAAATATTTTAGAAAAATGGAAAAGATTACTCGATCACGTAAAGCTTCATTCTAACAAAGTAATGAATAAAAGAATAATTGTTGTAGCACTATTAATATTCAATACAATTGTTGCTTTCTCTCAAAATATTGAAATATCAAGAACTCCAAATGTCTTTAGTAATCAGAGCATTCTGGATATTAAACGTACTGAAGATGGTATGGTCTGGCTATTGACATCTAAGGGGTTGTTACGATGGACAACTAATCATTTTGAAGTATTTAAGTATCGTTATGATGGGTATTTAACAGAAATAGTAATTACAAATGATGATAATATACTCATCTTAAATAATGAAGGGACTCTCTATGAATTTAATCAATTATCGGGACAGTTTTATTTAGAAAGGGATATCAATCTATTTGGTAAAAATATTAAACATCTCTATTATGATAAGAGTTCTGATTTATTGTATTTAAGTACACCGACTGATTTATACAGATATGCTGATGGACCAATTATTAACATCTATAGTGATAATTCCAATAAAACCATATTCTTATCAAATGGCCAGATATATATTAGTAAAAATGGGAAGTTATTCTGGTTAAATAGGGTAACCCCTATAGAGTTGTTCCCTGAAGACTGGAAGGAGTATAATGACTTTTATGACGTCTACATTGAGTCTCCAAGTTCCTTATATGTTGCGACTGTCAATAATGGACTAGTCCATCTTACAGATAACAAGAATTTAACTATCGATAGTGATTATATCGTCACACAAATAAAAGGCTTCGATCAAGATAGACTAATTTGTACAACCTTGGATGGAAATGTCCTTATGTATAGGGACGACAAACTGGAAAAAGTTTTTAATGGAAATATCTATGACGTAGAAGGGCTTTTTATTGATGAATTTCAGACGATATGGAGTTATTCGGATAATAATTTTAGTTACTTAGCTATCAATGGGATGAGTAATGTCAACAAATATATTCTTAATTCCGATGACTATAAAGCTGTCCTACATTTTGATTCCAAGAACAATGACATTTATTATATCGATAGTCTCTCCAATCTCGTTTTGCTTAATTTGCAAGATAATAAAAAGCAAATCATGTATCCCGATTTAGGTGTACCTCTAAAAACGTTGATATATGACAGGGCTATGATTTTACAGTATCCACATTCAATTATATACTACAGTTTGGATACTAACACCATTAGGACTATGCTTGAAGTAGATAAGGCATTCATTAAGGAATCTGTGTACTCGGATGATCTTTATGTTTTGACTAGTGACAATACTATTTTTGAAGTTGCTTATAATCGTAGTCGTAAATTTTATATTGATAATAAGATTTTGAATATTATTCCATTTCCCCAAAATGGTATTTGTATTTTTACTGAGAACGATAGCAATTATATCTTGAAAAAGGGTAGGTTGAATGAGTTCAGAAATATTTCTTTTGATCTTTTTCCTAGTTCACCGATTGATAGTTATTACCTAGATAAAGAAGACCGTATTTGGATGTCTTTTAAAGCTGCTGGAATTGCAGTGTACAACTTCAAAACGGATAAGTTTAAAAAGGTTGATAAAAATATACGTAACAACAATTATCAATTGTTGTGGAGGGGTGACCAGCTTCTTTCTTCTTCTCTCGATAGCATAAATGTTTACAAAATGGATAATTCCTTAGATACGATATCAGTGCAAAGCTATATGCATGATATGGAGATAACAAAAGGGATTTCTTTTGCTGATATGGGTGATGATCATCATTTAATAAATACTAGAAAGGGATTATTAATAGATCGCCTTAACGAAGACAGGCATCAGGAATTTCATAAACCTTCTATCTATATAGATAAAGTATCTTTAATGAAAAGGAATATAACAGAGGAATACTTTAATACTTTAACACAGGGCTTTGAACTGTATAGTGATGAATCAATAATGATAAGGTACGGTTATCTAAAAGACCAATCACTTCAGCATTTTCAATTAGCTTTCCGTCTAAAAGGGTTTGAAGATCAATGGCATTACTCAGACATTAATGACTATGTGGAATATAAGAATTTACGTACGGGGAATTATACTTTTCAATTAAAACTAAAAGATCAAAATGATAATTGGTTAGATGAATCAAAAGAGGTTTACATAAATATAAAGCCTTTCTGGTGGAGAAAGATAGTTTTTATTTTATTAATTATCTTCATTATTATCACAATCATTATCATTTATTTACAGTATCCGTTGCATCGAAAAAAAGAAAAGTATGAAGAGCTTGAAAAGAAATTTAAAGCTATATCTGAATCTGCTACTGATGCAATTTTGTTTGCAAACCAGAGTGGTAAAATATTCTTTTGGAACTCTGGCGCAGAGAATATATTTGGATACAAATCCGATCAGATTATAAATACAAATGTTGAAATCATTCTACCTGAGTGGTTAGATTATACTCAAAAAAAAGGGGAAAACGGCTTATTTGTAGAACAAATATATGAGTCTTTTGCCTATAGAAAAAATGGATTACGTTTTGATTGTGATTTGTCTTATAGTTCCTGGAATATCGGCAAGAAACAGTATCATACCTTTCTGATTAGAGATATTTCTGAACGTAAGGAAAAGGAAAAGGCTCTTGTTAAATCTAATAATTACCTAATAGGGTATAAGACTGCTTTGGATGAATCAGCGATGGTTATAGGATGCACTCCAGAAGGTATTATAACCATTGCTAATGGTCAGTTCTATGAAATCACAGGTTATACCATATGGGAAGCTATTGGCAGGCCTATAGCTGATTTTATTGGTGATGATACTGCTAAAGAAATATTTCATCCCACTCAAGGAATCACTAGCAGTAGAAAGAACTGGCATGGTGTTATTGAAAATATCAATAGAGATGGGGAACTTTATGTCCTGGAATCAAGTGTTATCCCTATCTATGATGAGACAGCTGAGGTCGTTGAGCTTGTCGCAGTTAGCCATGATATAACCGATTTACACAAGGCATTGAAAGAAGCAAAGGCAGCAGAACAGGCTAAGTCAAGTTTTCTGGCTAATATGAGCCATGAAATAAGGACTCCTCTTAATGGAATTATAGGATTTATAGGTCTTCTGAGTAACACCAGTTTGGCGATTCAGCAAAAGGAATTTGTGGATACGATTAAGTCCAGTGCTAAAAATCTGCTTGCCATTATTAATGATATTTTAGATTTTTCAAAAATAGAAAGCCAGAAACTTGAGATAGAGTCTATACCTTTTAATCCTATTACAGAATTTGAACACATTGTCGAGCTTTTTATAGCTGGAGCATTGGAAAAGAATATTGTTATTCATTTTTTTGTTGATCCTGGCTTACCTATTCTCTTATTGGGAGACCCCTTAAGACTCAAGCAAATTATTACCAATTTGTTGAGTAATGCCGTTAAATTCACTAAAAATGGGGGTTCCATTCAAATTTCTATACGTTTAGGAGATATGGGAGAAGATTATGCTGTTTTAGAATTTTCTGTTAAGGATAATGGAATAGGAATCCCTAAGGAACAACAGAAGAGTATATTTGATAGTTTCCATCAAGCAGATAGTAGCATTAGTAGAAAGTTTGGAGGTACCGGGTTAGGTCTGGCTATCTGTGCAAGCTTAACAGAAATTATGGGTGGTAAGTTAAAACTTAAGAGTGAGCAGAATGAAGGAAGTTTATTTTATTTTGATATCAAATTCGATAAACCAGAAGCGGCCCTATCTTATCAATCAAGTATTGGCATTAAAGCTCAAAGGGTCGCCTATATAGATAGTGAAAGCTCAAAACTTCCTACTTTTATTAAGCATTATTTAACAGTGTTTTCAAAAGAGTTAGAAACTATGAAAGAAATACCTCTTGATATCAGCAGTTATGATTTGCTTGTAATAGAAAATATCCCAGTAAATACTGATAAAATAAAACAATTAAACAGTAATAATGTTCCTCTTTTTGTTATCAATGATCATCATGTAAATACAAAAAAATCTGACTCCCTTGTACTCAATTATCCACACTTCTTAACCAATATAGTTGATTGTATCCATACTGCTATTAATGGAACTCATACTGTAACTCCACAAAGTACCAATACAGAAGATAATTCTCAATTAAAAGGTCATGTATTAGTAGTAGAAGATAATGAGATCAATCAAAATCTTATGAAAATAATGCTAGAAGAATTAGGTTTAACTGTAAGTTTAGCTCCTAATGGATTGCATGCCATTGAGTCCAGACAGAATAATGATTTTGATATGATTTTTATGGATATCTCAATGCCTGAAATGGATGGTGAGGAGGCTACTCAACTAATTATAGAATATGAAAGAAAAGCAAAACAGCAGCATTGTCCCATTATTGCTCTAACAGCTCATGCTATCAAAGGAGATAAAGAAAGGTTTATGAATATAGGTATGGATGATTATCTATCCAAACCTATTGAAATGGAATCTTTAGTAATGATAGTTCAGAAGTATTTATCAGTTGAGAATCAGGGAGACAAACTCAATCGACAGGAAACAGCTAAAGTCCTAGGGATCTCAATTGAAACACTTGATCTACTCTTTCAAGAGTTTATCTCACGTAAGAAAGAATTCATTGATGATTTAGGTTCTGCTATCGAACATGAAGATTTGGACCAAGTTCATATGATAGCCCATAAGCTTAAAGGTTTGGCATTAAATTTGCGTTTAGACGATATTGGTTCCATAGCCAGTGAAATTGAGCTGGCTGCCAAAAATAAAGAAGATCTTGAATATGATAAATTGTTTGGGCTACTTCAGTCTGAATATCAAATAATAGAAAAAATGTTATTGGAGATTTTATGAAGAAAAAAGTTGTAGTTGTTGATGATGATGTCATTACCCTGAAGCTTATAGAAGATATTCTAGTGGGTGCCGGATATCATGTGGAAATCTATGAGGATGCCCGGATTATTTTAGATCTGGTTGAAGAAAGGGATGATGTAGATCTTATCTTATCAGATTATTTTATGCCTAATATGAATGGACAAGTATTTCTAAAGAAATTAAGAGAGAATAAATATGCAATTCCTTTTGTGTTTTTAACATCTAATTCTGACCTGGAAACTGCCATTGATATGATGCGTTTAGGAGCTCAGGATTTTGTAATGAAACCTATCCGTAAGGATACTCTCTTATTTCGTATTGAAAAGACAATTGAGGAATTCAAGATAAAACGAATTGTAGATAGAGTGGAAAAGGAAAAAGAGATTCGGCATTTAGAGACCCAATCCATAGTTAATTGGAAGGGGCTATATGCTAACAAGGATATAAAACAAACAGAACAATTCATGGAATTGTTTACTAGAACTATCCATCAATCGGGTGCCTTCTTTTTATTAGAGATGCTTAAAAATGGTATAACGAAAATAGACGATGACCATTATCAAATACAAAAATCTTTAGTAGATATGATTATCCAGGGTAATGAAAAATATCAAAGGGTCTATGATCAGATCAGTTTTATTTCTCAGATCAATTCCATCAAGTTAAGTGAAGATAAAATATCTGTTTTAGAGTCATTTCATGAGATGAAGCAATACATTGATAATCTGGATGATATGTTCAAAAAATATGGAAGAGACATTAAACTAAATAGATGTTCTACTTTTTCAGAAGGTTCTCTCCAATTAGATTTATCTTACTTTAAACGAGTGTTTCATGAATTAATCATTAATGCAATCAAGTATTCTCCTGATAATAGCGAAATCACCTTTTTATGGGATGTTAATTGGCACCAAAATAAAGCTTTTGTGGAAATATCTGTTAGGAATTTACCTCTAACTCATGGGACAATTGTAGGTATACCTTATGAGTATTCAGAAATGGTTTTTGATTTGTTTTATACAATTCCAAAAGAACCTAAAACACTGGCTGAAGAAATTTGGAGTGATGGTATGGGATTATATGTTGCTAGACAATTACTAAAGAGGCAGAATTCGTGGATTGAAGCAAAAAATGGTATTGATTATACAAAAGATGCCCCTGAATCTTTTGTGTCTTTTACGATTTATATTCCTATTCAATAGTAGCTTGAAGGTCCCTATCAAATTTGTTAGTATTCATAATATTTTTCTTACTAGGAGCCGGATATGAAATCCTCAGACTTGGCAAAAGCATTTAATCCTTCAGAATTTGAAGATAGGATATATCAGGATTGGATGAATAACGGTGTTTTTAAACCAAAAGCAAAAGAAGGTGTTGACCCTTTTACCATCGTTATTCCTCCTCCTAATGTTACCGGCGTCCTTCACATGGGACATGGATTAAACAATAGTTTACAAGATATATTGATTAGATATTATCGAATGAAAGGTCGACCAACGCTTTGGGTCCCGGGGACTGATCATGCTGGTATAGCCACACAAAATGTTGTGGAACGTCAATTACGTGCAAAAGGCTTATCTCGACATGATTTGGGCCGTGAAGAATTTGTAAAAGAAACATGGAAAGTTAAGGAAAAACACCATTCTATTATATCAAAGCAGCTTCAAAAGATTGGGGCGTCCTGTGATTGGTCTCATGAGCGTTTCACAATGGATGAAGGTCTCTCAGATGCTGTTAGAGAAGTCTTTGTAAGTTTGTATGAGAAAGGATTGATCTATAAAGGGAATTATCTTGTTAATTGGTGTTCTTCTTGTGGTACAGCCATAGCAGATGATGAAGTTGAATACAGTGAAAAATCGGGAAGGTTATATAGATTCAAATATCCTTTTGCAGAAGGAAATGGGTCTATTGAAATTGAGACTACACGACCGGAAACTATGTATGGAGACACGGCTGTAGCTGTTAACCCTGATGATGAGCGATATCATAAATATATTGGTAAGGAATTAATTCTTCCCTTAGTTAACCGAAGGATAAAGATCATAGGGGATCCTTATGTAGATAAGGCTTTTGGTTCTGGTGCCGTAAAAATTACTCCAGCTCATGATCCTAATGATTATGAAATTGGAAAAAGACATAATCTTGACGAAATTAATATTTTAACTCCAGATGGAAAACTAAATGATAATGTGCCAGAGGCTTTAAGAGGGTTAGATATACAAACAGCTCGAAAAGAAACCCTCAAGCTAATGGAAGAGGCTGGTCTTTATATAGATAGTAAGGATCATAATCATCAAGTTGGACACTGTTACAGATGTAATACTGTTATTGAACCTTACCTTTCTGAACAATGGTATGTGAAGATGAAGCCGCTGGCAGAAAAAGCTATGGAAGCTTGGGAAACAAATGAGATTACTTTTTATCCTAAAAAGTGGGAGAATACATATAAAAGCTGGTTGTCTGGAATAAGAGATTGGTGTATTTCTAGACAACTATGGTGGGGACATCGAATACCAGTATGGTATTGTAAAGAATGTAATAACCAAATGGTTTTACGCCATGATCCTGAGAGTTGTGATAAGTGTGGAAGCCATAATCTTATTCAGGATGAGGATGTTCTTGATACATGGTTTAGTTCTTGGTTATGGCCTTTCTCCACTCTAGGATGGCCCGAAAAAACACAAGATCTTGATTCCTTTTATCCTACAAGTGCTCTAGTTACTGGTTACGATATTATCTTCTTCTGGGTAGCCAGAATGGTTATGGCAGGAAAAGAGTTTATGGGAAAGGCTCCTTTTAAAGACATTTATATTACTAGTTTGGTCCGAGATAAGCAGGGGCGTAAGATGTCCAAATCTTTAGGGAATGGTATTGATCCATTAGATGTCGTTGGCGAATATGGTGCAGATGCAATGAAGTTCACCCTTGCCTATATGTGTGCTCAGGGGCAGGATATCCTAATAGATACGGAGAGCTTTAAACTAGGTTCAAAATTTGCTAATAAAATCTGGAATGCAAGTCGCTATATTCTAATGAATCTGGAGGGTCGACAACTGGTTAATCTTGCAGATATTGAATTATCGGATTTGGATAAGTGGATTTATCATCAGCTAAATGAAGCGTCCAGAGCAGTAGATAAAGCCATCAGTCATTATAGATTCAATGATGCGACCCATATCATTTATGATTTTTTCTGGAATGACTTCTGTGATTGGTACATTGAAGGTTCTAAGCTCAGTTTGTATTCTCAAGATGAGCAGGAAAAAGATAGGTCTGTTACTTTATTAATATCTGTATTAAAAGATAGTTTAAAACTTATGCATCCCTTTTTATCCTTTATAACTGAAGAGTTATATCAATATTTACCTGATACTGAAGGTTTTATAGCAGAAGCTTCTTATCCAGAGTTTGATGAAGCTAGGTGTAATCCAACAATCAATGAAAATTTCTCCATTGTTCAAGATTTGATTAAGTCTATTAGGACCATCCGTTCTGAGTTTACCATCTCTCCTGAAAAGACAATTCCTGTGAAAGTAAAATCTGATGATGTTAAAATTATGGATGTTTTTGAAAAGAATTCTCTATTAATTAAGGAGTTTGTTAAAGCTAGTTCTATAAGTTTTGATGCCTCTGATAATGATAAGACTGATGCAATAGCTGCAATAGGTAAAGGATTTGAAGCATATATTTATATCAAAGACATAATAGATATGCCTGCAGAGATAGCAAAATTAAAGAAGAACATTGCTAAGACAGAGAAACTCTTTAAATCAACCGAGGGGAAGCTTAAGAATGAGAAATTCCTAAATAACGCTCCTGATGATGTCGTAGCAAAAGAAAAAGACAAGCTTGAAGAGTTTTCTTCAACTCTTGATAAACAAAGAAAATACTTGTTGGAATTACAATAAATTATTAAATAGCAGGTGTTTTGCGCCTGCTATTCTTCTCTTCTGAATAGTCCAACTAGACGTTGAATTGTTCTGTAAACTGCATCTTTTGCTGTACCCCATGGTTTGTCAATATATTGGGGATCAAATTTCTGGGTATACCACAATATCTCAGACTCTATCCTATCTCGATTAGTTTTTTGGATAGTCATTATGTCTCTAAGAAAGAGAATCATATCTTTTGTTTTGAGTATATTACTGGCTAAGCTAATCAGATCTATGAAGTGACGATCACAAAATCCTTTTTGTGATTGTATCGTTTGTCTAAATCCTTGATCATTTTTCTGCCACAATATTATAAAGGTGTAATAGTAACGTTTTAATCTTCCTTCCATTTTATCGCAAATAAGGCATTCATCCTTAGAAGTTTGAATGGACTCTAAAAAGCTATTTATTTGTCCTAATAAGACCTTGTTTTTTCCGATCTCAGGAACTAGATTCTTCTTGTTATAAGTTTTAAGCACTTGCTCGAGCTTTTTTTCATTCTTAGAAAGTTTATCGTTATATTCTGAGTAGTGGGTATGTAGCATGAGACCCAAACCATGTCTATTGCCTCCATCTAACATAATGTTGTAATGATCGTAACAAAAGCCATGTTTGTTAACTTCCAGGCGTATTTCGGGAACCATAACAGAGTCCCCTAAATAAAACTTTACATAGTCTTCTTCAGCTTTTTTATTTAAAATACAGAAAGGACATTCATCATTTTGTCTGACAGCATCCCATACGGGAATCGTTTCTAATTCATACTTCATATTAGTGTTATAGCATGAATTGGGTCTTTTTTGAAAATCAAATAATTGGTATTGTGCGGTATATGAATTGGTTCCCCACTAATATTACAGAAATGTCCAAATTAGGTTGGACAGAATGCGACTTTATCTTTATCTCTGGTGACGCTTATGTTGATCATCCGTCTTTTGCTACAGCTTTATTATCTAGGTGGTTAGAAGCTCATGAATTTAAGGTTGGTATTTTGGCTCAACCAGACATTAACGATATTGAGAATTTTAGACTTTTAGGCCGACCAAAGTATGGATTCTTGATTAATTCTGGCAATATGGACTCTATGGTTAATCACTATACTGCAAACAAAAGGTTGCGTCGTAGTGATAGTTATACACCCGATGGTCAAATTGGAAAACGTCCAGATCGTGCCATCATTAGATACACAACAATGGCCAAACAAGCCTATAAAAATATTCCTACCATAATAGGAGGAATAGAATCCTCTCTTAGACGATTCAGTCATTATGATTATTGGTCTGACAAAGTTCGTAAATCTATACTTCTTGATTCAAAAGCCAGTCTTTTAGTCTATGGTATGGCCGAATATACATTACTTCATATAGCAAATAGATTACGTGATGGACAGGATATAAATGATCTAATAGATATTCCAGGAACGGTATATCGTCAAACGCAGTTACCTAATATTGATAGCAGTGTTCTATTACCATCTTTTGAAGAGGTAACTTCGGACAAAAGAAAGTATGCAGAAAGCACAAAAATCCAGTATTACAATCAAGACCCTATATGGGGTAAGACTTTGATTGAACAAGCGGGATCTCAATATGTAGTTCAAAATCCACCGTCTATTCCTCTAAAAACAAAGGAACTTGATAAAATCTATAATTTGAAATACTTCAGGTTGCCCCATCCTTGTTATGGAAATCAAAAAATACCCGCCTTAAATGAGGTTAAATTTAGTTTGACTAGGAATAGAGGATGTTATGGTTCTTGTAGTTTTTGTGCTATAGTTTTTCATCAGGGTAAGATTGTTCAAACTCGTAGTGATAGTAGTCTTCAGAGTGAAGTTGATGAGTTTGTCGCGCATAAGGATTTTAAAGGTGTTATTAATGATGTAGGAGGACCCACTGCGAACTTTACAGGTCCCTCTTGTGATAAGCAATTAACAAAGGGTACTTGTTATGGGAAGAATTGTTTGTATCCTACTATGTGTAAACATATAAAAAAGGACAATAAACCTTTTATTCAGACACTAACAAAATTACGAAATAGGAATGAAGTTAAAAAGGTATATGTCAGGTCTGGAATACGTTATGATTATTTGAAAGACGAGATGGATTCCATTAGAGATTTTTCAAATCACCATATTAGTGGACAATTAAAGGTAGCACCAGAACATTGTAGTAAAGCTGTATTGGATTTGATGGGAAAACCCAGTATTAATGTATATAATGATTTTAAACAACAATTTACTAAGATAAATACTAAGAAAAAGCAGTACCTTATTCCATATTTTATATCCAGTCATCCTGGATCTACTCTGGAAGATGCATTGGAATTAGCTCTGTTTTTAAAGTCTGAAGGTTTTGTCCCCGATCAGGTCCAGGATTTTTATCCTACACCTGGTACAATATCTACATGTATGTATTTTACTGGAATAGATCCTATATCAGGTAAGTCTATCCATATACCTAAAGGTGATAAAGAACGAAAACTTCAACGGGCCTTGTTGCAATTCCATAAAAAAGAGAATAAAAAGTTAGTAATTCAAGCTTTAAAAATGTTAAATCGTAGGGACCTTATTGGAAATGGTTCCCAATATTTGATCTCACCAGGAAGGTAGTATGTTTTACTCAACTTTTGAATCTGTTTTTACTTTGTTTGTACTCATAGTCCTGGGATATTATCTTAGGAAAAAAAATGTATTTGATGGAGATATCACGCGGGGAATGATTCAATTATTACTCCATTATACTCTCCCTGCAATGATATTTGTTTCCATGCTTCAATCAAATAGCAAGGATATGCTCAATCAAAGTATTGAGATGTTTGTTTTATCTGTTATTGCTTATGTCTTTTTTGGGATTGCTGCATTAGTTTTTACTTTTGTTTTGAAAGCACCAGAAGAGGATAAAGGGGTATACAGGTTTTGTTTTTTGTTTTCAAATGTTGGATTTATGGGATATCCTGTCATTGAAGCTGTCTTAGGAGAAAAGGGTGTCTTCTATGCTGCAATTTTCAATATTCCTTTTAATTTCCTTGCCTTCTCATTGGGTGTTTTATTGTTAACTAAAGGAAAGAGTGAAGGACAATTATTTAGTTGGAAAATCCTAATAAGTCCCCCCTTAGTAGCGACATTTATAGGTTTTATCTTTTTTATCACAGGTTTCACTTTGCCAGAGTTTATCCTTAAACCTATTGATTTAATAGGGAGTATTACTACACCTCTCTCGATGATTACAATTGGCTCCTTATTGGCAGTTCTACCTGTGCGAGATATAGCCAAGGAATGGAGATTATTTGTAGCAACTGTAATTAGGTTACTTTTGATCCCCTTTACTTTATGGTTGATTTTGAGGCCTTGGTTTAGTGGTGTTTCCTTATATATCCCTATTATAGTATCTGCTATGCCAGCAGCAGCTAATGCTCCCATTCTCAGTGAAAAATATGGGGGAAAAGGTTCTCTTGCTAGTCAGTTTGTATTTGTGAGCACTCTTTTTTCATTGATCACAATTCCAATTTGGAGCTATTTACTGTTAAAATAAAAGAAATTGCAACAATATCTTTGATGTAATATGATCTAGAGGGCATACAGATAAGAGGATTTATTTTTTTGAGATATAAATTAGGATTAAAAGAAGGTCTGACACTGTTGTTCGTGTTATTTTGTACTATAAAGGGATTTTCAGATGAAACTCCTATTATAGTAGAAATACCGGGCATACCGACCAATCTAGATAGCTTTCTGGCTTTAAGAGATAGATTATCTCTATCACCAGAAGGTGGGGCCTCGATGTTTATTGTATCGATGGTAATGTATACTCAAAATCAAAACTTAGGACAGGAAGCTTTTACTATCAGTCTGGATAGGTTCAACCTGGTAACTGACCCTTCTGGATATAAGGGGTACAGTCCTAGTCAAACTTTTATGTTACGTGCTAAAAACTATCTTGAACCGCGTCCTTATATTGCTTTTAGCTATCTTATGGGGACTAGTCCGGAAAGCCGGTATGTTCTTCCTAAAAAACCTTATAAAATTATGTATAGTACAAACGCATACAGCTATATTAGTGACACAGAGGTGAAGTTGTTTGTCCATTCTACTGGTTCTGAAACCCCCCGTCCTATTGTTCTTAAAAAAAATAATAGAGGTCTGTGGAAAGTAAAAAGCCATAGTTTATTCCTTGGTGTCCTTGCTCCTACTGAACTTGTTGACGATGACCTATAGATTAGATTAGACTGCGCCCCTGAGGTTTTCGAATGGATAAATCTGATTGTATATATGATACACCTTTAAAAAATGTACCCCCCTTTGAATTTAATTCTAAAGTTGCTCATGTTTTTGATGATATGGCTCTAAGAAGCATTCCTTTCTATTCAGAAGTGCAAAGCATGATAGCTACATATGGACGAATATTTTATAGACAAGATACGGCGATCTATGATCTTGGTTGTTCCACAGGGACTACTTTGTTAAGCCTCTATCATAGTTTGAAAGATGCTGGGCATGATAAATTCAAATTGATTGGTCTCGATCAATCTGCTGCAATGTGTGAAGAAGCTAAAGAGAAATTCAATAAAGCCGAAGTTGAAGAAGCTTCTGTGGATATTCGTAATGAAGATATTCTCACTGCAAAGATTGAAAATGCTTCCGTTATTGTTTTAAATTACACTTTGCAATTCATCGATCCTTTACTTAGAGAAGAAATCCTGAAGCATGTATATAATGGATTAACTCATAATGGGATATTGTTAGTAAGTGATAAGATGCTTCAATCTTCAACAGACATAAGCAGAATATTTGTTGATTATTATTATGCTTTTAAAAGATCAAATGGTTATTCTGATATGGAAATTAGCCAGAAAAGAGAGGCCTTAGAGAATGTTCTGATTCCGTATACAGTTAAGGAGGAACAGGAATTGTTTTATTCTTGTGGGTTTAATTCTGTTGACATCTTTTTTAGTTGGAATAATTTTACCTCCTTTATATGTATGAAGAAGTAGGGATATGAAAGAAATATTTGATCACTTTGTAAATAGTTATTTAGATACACAATATCCAGAGGAGTATGGTTTTCGTTGTTTAGACCAGATTAGAAAAGCTAGACAGGAAGCTTCTGTTAAGCTAACAAGACCTCATACTGAAAAGTGGTTTAAGACTTTTATTAATATGCCTGATTTTGTCCCTTCGTCAGTAGATTTTTCTTCTTCGATCATCCGCTTTGGTGATAAGAATGATATTGATGATAATCAGTCTTCTCTTGTTTTGCAGTCCTTAAAAGATCTTATACCTTGGCGAAAAGGTCCATTTGAATACTTTGGTCATAGAATTGATGCAGAGTGGCGCTCTGATTTGAAGTGGCAAAGATTAATAGAGTGTGGTCTCCCCCATTTGGAAGATAAGATCATTGCAGATATCGGTTGTAATAACATGTATTATATGTATCGTATGCTTCATCAAAATCCAGCTTTAGTCGTAGGATTTGACCCCATGGACAAATATTTCTTTTTTAATGAATTCAATAAAAAATTCTATAATGATCCTCGATTGGTTTTTGAATTATTGGGAATAGAAGATTTTCCCCTCTTTGAATCTTTTTTTGATGTTGTCTTTTTTATGGGCATTATATATCACCGTAGGAATCCAGTGGACAGTTTACAAGCTTTATTAAAAGGAATGAAAAAGGGGGGTGTTTGTTTTCTTGAGACTATTGGTATTCCTGGAGCTGAACCGCATTTTCTTTTTCCTGAAGGACGATATATGAAGGCTCCTGGTTATTGGTTTTTACCGACATGGAAGGGCATGGAAAGTATGATGAAACGAGTAGGGTTCCGTAATGTAGTCACATTAGATGTATCTCCCACAACTTTAGATGAACAGAGAAAAACAGAATGGATTGATACCCAATCCCTAGATGATTTTCTAGATCCTGATGATCCAAAGAAAACGATTGAAGGTTACCCCGCACCAGTTAGATTCCTAATACGGGGTGAGAAGTAAAAAGCTATGTTACTATATGAAGAAAGTTCCTGCACTGGTATCTGCTTTTTCCAGCATTGTTGCCACTCCTCCAACTTCAACGCCATCAAGTAGTTCCGCTTTGTCCACACCCATTACATCCATACTCATTTGGCAGGCTACGAACTTTATCTTGTTAGTCATAGCATTTTGAATCATCTGCTCAAGTGAATCTATTTTTTGTCTTTTCATAATCCCACGCATTAGATTTGTTCCCATTCCGCCCATATTCATACTAGATAAACTTAATTTCTTAGAGTTTTTAGGTAGCATAATCCCAAACATTTTGCTTATAAGGGTCTTCTTCGTTTTAACTTTTTTATATTTTTTTATCACATTTAGTCCCCAAAAGGTAAAGAACATTGTGACTTCCTTACCAGACGCAGCTGCTCCATTAGCGATGACAAAAGATGCTAGTGCCTTATCAAAGTCATCACTGAATACTATCAGGGTTGTATTTGTTCCTCCGGTTTTTACAAAATGGGCAGGCTCTTTGGTTTGTTGTTCTTTTTTCTTTATAACAGCTGTTATGATACCATTTTCTTTATCTAGATTGACTAGTTCATTTCCTGTCATTTTGCACCAACTAACGACATCCTTTTCGAATCCTGGATCATTAGCTTTTTCTTTTAATGTTTGCTCTGCTGTTAATTTGTCAAGATTCTCCTTTAATTTCATAATAGGACCGGGGCATTGCAGTCCACAGGCATCTATTTCGATGGTAGCAGTATCAATGGAAGGAATCTTGGGTGATTCTTTTTGATATATGTGATCATCTTTATCAATATAATCATTGGCGTAAATATCTTCATTACTTTGCTTACTTACTGCATGTTCATAGGTTTTCATACCACCATCTAGATTATAGACATTAGTAAAGTTATGACCAATTAAAATTCTCTCTGCCATATAGGCTCTTAATCCTACACCACAAAAGAGTATAATTTTTTTATCCACAGGGAATTCGCTAATTCGATCTCTAACTTGCTGTAATGGAATATTGATAGCACCATTTATACTACCTAAATGAAATTCGTCTGGTAGCCTAACATCAACTAAGAAGATTTGTTCTGAGTTTTCTTTTAGTAATTCCTTCCATGAGATATGATGAGTTCTATTATTTAATAGGTTCTCAGCTACGAAACCTGCTATATTCACGGGATCTTTTGCTGAACTATAGGGAGGGGCATATGCGTGCTCTATCTCTTCCAGGCTTTCGATTGTTCCTTTGTGAAGTATGGTTGTAGCAATCATATCTATTCTTTTATCAACACCTTTGTAGCCGACTATTTGAGCTCCTAATACTCTGTGATCTACTGGTGAAAATAATAGTTTTACACTTAATGGCATCGCACCTGGATAATATCCCGCATGACTAGATGAATGAGTATGACAACATTGATATTCTATGCGGTCTCTCTGTAATTGTTTTTCTGAACATCCTGTTGACGCTACTGTTAATTCAAAGATTTTAGCTACAGCCGTCCCTATAGAGCCTATGTATTCTTTGTGCTCCCCATAAACTATATTATCAGCACATATTCTTCCTTGTTTGTTAGCTGGTCCTGCTAGATTAGCTAATGTAGGTAAACCAGTTATTGGATTAGGATATTCTATGGCATCTCCCACAGCATATATATCTTTATTGTTTGTTTGTAAATATTTGTTAACTACAATTCCACCTCTGTTCCCAATCTCTATTCCTGATTCAATAGCTAATTTTGCGTCAGGTTTAACACCAATACTTAGAATAACTAAATCTGCAGAGATGGAGCGACCACTGGCTAAATTAACATCTATTAGATCTCCTTTGCTGTTGAAGCTAGAAACTCCATCTTTTAAATAGAACTCAATACCCATTGTTTTTAGATGTTGATGGACTAAAGCTGCCATTTCGTAGTCTAGCATTGTCATAACCTGTTCTGACATTTCAACAATAGTTACTTTCATACCTCTGGAATGTAGGTTCTCAGCCATTTCTAATCCAATAAAACCGGCACCAACAATGACAGCATGCTTAGGAGAATTCACTTTGATATATTCAGTAACTGCATCTGTATCTACAACATTTCGTACTGTAAATATTTTGTCATCCCGAATTCCTGGAATGGGTGGTATTACAGGATTAGCTCCAGGACTCAGAACCAATTTATCGTAACTTTCATTGTATTCTTCCTGGGTAAGTAGGTTTCTAACAATTACTTTTTTTTCAGCAGGAACAACTTTGATCACTTCGGAATTAATTTTAACTGTAACATTTAACATCGCATTGAAAGATTGAGGATCTTGAACAAATAAACGTTCTCTATCTGTTATTACTTGTCCTAAGTAATAGGGAAGGCCACAATTGGCATAAGAGATGTATTCACCTTTTTCTAGAAGAATGATTTCTGCATTTTCATCATTTCGTCTTAACCGTGCTGCAGTGGTAGCTCCACCAGCAACACCTCCAACAATTACATACTTCATATATAACCTCGTATATGTTTAAAATAATATATAAGAATTAATAATTATTATCATTTGTTTGCATCTAGGTCAATAAAAAAATATATATAAAAAAAGATTCATATCTGGGGCTCTTGAAGAAATAATGAGTGAGTTGTATTTTATTATTACTTTGATAAAATATTTTTTACTGCCAATAATTATATTAATTACAACAAATGCTTGGTCTGATACGACGGTTAATATTTTAGGATGGTCACAAGACGGATTAGTTGCTTATTCTTTAAACAATACTGATAAACAAGAGCCTATTAAGGTTATTTTTGACTTAGTTGATGACAAAGTAATCTATAGAGATATGAGTAATGAAAAAAACATTTCAAAATGGAATAGAGAGTTACGTGATCATAAAATTTGGTTAAATATGGATGAACAGCCATTACAGAGTATTAAAAATTGGAATATTATAACTGATATAGAAACATTTGAAAAAAATTTCGGTGTGGGAAGTTGGATCAGTGAATATATATTACACTTAAACAAGAATGGAAAGACAAAAGATGTTACCCATCAATTGGGTTTACGGATTGACAATGTTGTTATCTTGGGAACGGCAAAAAATCCATTTGAAAATCGAATTGTGATATTTGTGCTTGAAAAAAAGAGCTCATGGAACAACCAAGGACAGGAAAAACAAACAATAAAAGCCTTTGGTAGTCATTTGAATCTTGGTTTTAATTAGAATTCGAACTAGAAGATTTTCACCACCTTGATTACAATCATTAGTAAAAAGGAAAGATTATGGAAAAATTAGTAGGTATTGATGTAGGTTCAACAACAGTAAAAATAACAGTTGTTGATAAGGAATCCTTGGAGATTCTCCATTCCCGCTATGAAAGGCATAACGCAGAACAGGGTAAAACGGTTCAAAGATTGTTGATTGAAGCCCATTCGAGTTTTCCTGATGATGAATTTAAAATTGCTATATGTGGAAGTGCAGGTCAAACATTTGCTAAGGCTATTAATGCCTTTTACATTCAGGAAGTTGTAGCAAATACATTGGCTGTTAAAGAACAGTTTCCTGAGACACGTGTTGCCATCGAATTAGGTGGGCAAGATGCTAAGGTTATTTTCTTTGAATATGAAGAAGAACGTAGGCAGCTGATAGCCAGTGATATGAGAATGAATGGTTCCTGTGCTGGTGGTACGGGTGCTTTTATAGATCAGGTAGCTGAATTATTAAATATAAGAACAGAAGAGTTTAACAAATACGCCTCAAAAGGGAAAACCTTATATGATATATCTGGCCGTTGTGGTGTATTTGCTAAAACAGATATACAACCTTTACTTAATCAAGGTGTCAGCAAGGAAGATATTGCTTTATCTTCTTTTCATGCTTTAGCTAAACAAACCATTGGTGGATTAGCTCAAGGAATGACCATTAAACCAAAGGTTATTTTTGAGGGGGGACCTTTAACCTTTAATCCGAGATTGATTGAAGTATTTAAAGAGAGATTGGGCTTAAGTAGTAATGATGTTATTATACCACCGAATCCTGAGATTTTAGTAGCCTATGGTGCCGCTTTGAGTCTAACATCTATGTATGTAGATGATGCTAATGAATATAAAAAAGATGAAGCTTTAAAGAATTTAGAAGATCTTGTAGATAAAAAGCATTTAGTATTCCAAAGTGTTGATGAACTTTTTTTCAATTCTAAAGAAGAACTAAAAACTTTTAAGGATAAGCACAAATTACCGGAAATACCTTCCTATGAACCTAAAAAGGGAGAAGCTGTTCAGGCTTATCTTGGAATTGATGCTGGTTCTACAACAAGTAAATTTGTTCTTATTAATGATAAAGAGGAAGTTTTACATTCTTTTTATTCATCAAATAAGGGTGAGCCTATATCTGTTGTAATCGATGGACTAAAAGAATTAAAAAAATACTATGATTCTAAAGGAGCTACACTGGATATTCTTGGTGTAGGTACAACTGGATATGGTGAAAACTTATTCGCAAAAGCCTTAAAAGCAGATTATCATAGTGTTGAAACCGTAGCCCATGCAAGAGCCGCCCAAAAATACGCACCCAATGTTAGTTTTATTTTGGATATTGGTGGCCAGGATATGAAAGCCATTAGCCTTCAAAAGGGAATTGTCTCTGGTATTGTTCTCAATGAAGCGTGTAGTGCTGGCTGTGGTTCTTTTGTTGAAACCTATGCCCGTTCCCTCGGTGTAAAAGTAAGTGATATAGCGGACTTGGCTTTTGAAGCTAAAAACCCTAGCCGTCTTGGATCTAGGTGTACAGTTTTTATGAACTCAAGCATTATCACAGAACAAAAAAATGGGAAAACATCTTCAGATATATTAGCAGGGATCTGTAGATCAATCATTGAAAATGTTTTTACAAAAGTTGTTCGTGTATCTAATTGGGAGCAGCTAGGTAGTACAGTAATGGTGCAAGGTGGGACTTTCAAAAATGATGCAGTTTTGCGTTCTTTAGAACAGTATACAGGAAGAAATGTTGTTAGAGCTCCTTATCCTGGTGAGATGGGTGCCATTGGAATTGCATTATTAACTAAAGAGCACGTCAGTAACATGAAGAATATGGCTTCAACAATGGGTACTCAATGGCAAACACATTTTATTGGTTTTGATGGATTAAAAGATTTCACATATAAAAAGATGCCTGGAGTTGTTTGTCGGTTCTGCACAAATAATTGTATGCGAACAATTGTCGAGTTCTCAGATGGAACTTCCTATGTCACTGGTAATCGATGTGAAAAAGGTGAAGTAATTGGTGATATTAAAGATAAAAGCATTCAAAAAGAAGTTAAGTCTTTAGATGAAAAAGAAAAAAGTGTTCCTGATATGCTTGCACTTCAAGAAAAACTTTTGTTTAAAAAATATCCTTTTGAAAATTATATTAGTTCAAAGGGGATAAGAATTGGATTACCGAGAACCTTGGATTTTTGGAATAGTATGCCCTTTTGGAATGCTTTGTTTTCTTCTCTAGGTTTTGAAGTTGTCCTATCAGATAATTCTAGTTATGAATTATTTGATAAAGCACTTCCGTTTGTTCCATCTGATACCATTTGTTTTCCCGCTAAGTTATCCCATGGACATATAGAAAGTTTATGTGAAAAAGGTGTAGATGCAATATTCTTTCCTCAAATGAGCCGTGGTGAAAAGGAAAATAAGCAGGCAGATTCTAATTTCTACTGTGCCGTTATTCAAGGTTATGCAATGGTTACAGAAAAAAGTAATGAAACCTTAGAAAGATTCAATATTCCTATTCATAGACCTTTATTTCATTGGTTTAATCATAGAATTAAAGTGTTGCAGATATCAGAGTATTTTGAAGAACATTTTGATATTGATTCCAGTGTTGTCAAAAAGGCGATAAAACAAGCTGATAATGTTATGGATATTTATCGTAAGGAAATGCAATTAGCTGGTGAGAAAGCATTAGCACAGATGAAGAAGAAAGGTGATTTTGGAGTTTTAATTGCTTCTCGTCCTTACCATGTTGATCCTCTTATTAATCATAATCTATCAAAGCACTTTACAAGACAGGGGATAGCCGTATTTACACTGGACAGTTTACCCAATCCTCATGACGTCAATCTCAATGGTGTACGTATGGAGACAACTATTAACTTCCATACCCGAATGGTAGAAGCAGCCCTACAAGTGGCAAGGGATAACTCTCTCGAATTAGTACAAATCGTAAGTTTCGGTTGTGGTCACGATGCTGTAATATCAGATGAAATGACTAGAATCTTACGAACAAGTGCAAAAAAAGAAATGCTAGTACTAAAATTAGATGAAGGAGAGGCTGTAGGTCCTCTTAACATAAGAATTAAATCATTTGTTGAGACAGTCAAAGTTCGAAGATCTAAAGATATTCTTCCTAAAGCTGCAGAGAAAATCGAAGAACTAAAAGATGCGTTTCCCATTAAGTTTCGAAAACAGGATAAAAAAGATAAAGTTATCTATATTCCAAACTTAAGTCCGGCGTTTTCCTATTGTCTTTCAGAAATTCTAAAAGGAAGTGGATTCATGCTTGAAAGCCTTCCTGTCGCTGGAAATAAGGCTATAGAGTTGGGTAAAAAATACGTCCATAATGATATTTGTTATCCTGCACAGATTAATATAGGAGAATTCTTAGCTGGTCTTGATTCTGGTGATATAGATCCTAAGTGCGCTGCTATGGGTGTTGCAAAAAACTGTGAAGACTGTAGAGCAGGACAATATCCATTATTAGCAAGAAAAGCACTTGATGAAGCAGGGTATCCAGAAATACCTGTAGTCACTACAGGAACTGATAAAAAGCATATGCATCCTGGATTTAAACTATCAATAATACACCAAATCCATATTCTATGGGGTTTAACAATGATTGATGGTCTGGAAAAAATGAGAAGACGAATCAGACCTTATGAAAAACATTCTGGTGAAACTAATCGAATCTTTGATATTTATATGAAGCAAGTATCCCAAGTGGTTAGGAAGAATAAGAAACGGGCAATGGAGCTATTCCAACAAGCTATTGAAGCCTTTAATTCGATTGCCTTGATTGAAGAAGCCAGACGACCACGTGTTGGAATAATTGGGGAAATCCTCATGAATTATCACCCAGGAGCTAATGGTCATATAGAAGAATATTTGGAAAATCACGGTATGGAAGTTGTTGTACCTAATATGCATGATTTCTTTAGAAAATCTCATTATATTACACGGGAAATGGGTAAGAGAAAGGTGTCTCCCAATCCTGTTGTTGACTTTATGGTTAGCGATGTTACTGGTAAGATTTTTGATTATGTAAACTCTAAGATAGAGAAACTCATGGTTAAATTTAAATTCCATGAGGGGCATTCAACAATTCATCAGATTGCAGAAAATATTAAGGATATGATTGATGTAACCTACTTAGGTGGTGAAGGTTGGAAAATACCCGGAGAAATCATTGAGATGGAAAAGGAAGGGGTAAATTCCTTTATCATTATTCAGCCTTTTGGCTGTTTACCTAATCATATAACAGGTAGAGGTTTTACAAAACCTCTTAAAAAACAGTTACCACATATCCAAATGTTAAGTTTGGATTATGATCCAGATACAAGCTTTGCCAATATAGAAAACCGGCTTCAAATGTTAATAATTAATGCCAAGGAACTGGAAAAAAATAAGGCAAATGCCGACAAATAGTTATTTCTCGATGAGAATAACGATACTTCTACTGTGAAGTTTTATAGTCCCTTTCGATACAGGTTTTTCATGACCTGATCGGAAGTGACTTTTTTTTATGCCCGTATTTACTGTTGTATACCATTTTTTATTGGATTGATTTGGTGGAATTTGGAAA
This sequence comes from Spirochaeta cellobiosiphila DSM 17781, assembly GCF_000426705.1. Classification (NCBI taxonomy): domain Bacteria; kingdom Pseudomonadati; phylum Spirochaetota; class Spirochaetia; order Spirochaetales; family Spirochaetaceae; genus Spirochaeta; species Spirochaeta cellobiosiphila. The sequence goes on along the minus strand of NZ_KE384554.1, from coordinate 252,677 downwards.
TTATGTTCTTTCCAGTGGCCATTTATGGCTACATAGAAATTATTATCATCTTCGACGGCACCTGTTTCAGTTTTATTTCCATCAAGCATGAAAGCAAGCGTATGGGAATCATCTCTCCAGTCTGGTTCATTAAGATTGACTCCATGCCAGGAAATGTCCAGTAAATTATTGCCTGCTTTATCAGTTCCATCAAAGAAATGAGCTCTTCTAAGCACTGGATGGTCCATTCGGAATTGAATAAGGTGTTTAGTAAAATTCCATAAATTTGAGTATTTGCTTTTAAGTTTCCAGTTAAGCCAATTAAAGGTATTATCATGACAATAGGTATTATTATTGCCTTGTTTTGAGAACCACATTTCATCACCAGCCAGTAGCATGGGGGTTCCTTGACTAATAAAAAGTAGAGTTAATAAGTTTTTAGATTGTTTTAATCGAAGTTTTTCTATTTGCTGATTTGATGTGGGGCCTTCTTCTCCATGATTCCAACTGGAATTATCATCCATGCCATCACGGTTGTCCTCACCATTTTGTTGATTATGCTTATTATTATAACTCACTAAATCGTGTAGAGTGAAGCCATCGTGTGCTGTAATAAAGTTAATGCTATGATAGGGATTCCTATTGGGAAAGTGAAACAAATCTGATGAGCCGGTCATTCGTGTTGCAATAACAGGTACCTTACACTCGTCACCTTTGATAAAACATCTTATGTCATCTCTAAATTGGGCATTCCATTCAGCCCATCCAGGAGGAAAGCCTCCAACTTTATATAATCCCGCAGCATCCCATCCTTCTGCTATGAGTATTGTGTTACTTAATATGGGATCATGGCTTATATCATTAAGAATCGAATAATTAGGTACCCAGTTTCCTTCTGAATCACGACCTAGAATAGCCGCAAGATCAAATCGGAATCCGTCTACATGCATATCGACGACCCAGTATCTTAAACTATCTAGGATGAGTTGTTTTACTACTGGATGATTACAATTTAACGTATTGCCACATCCGGAATAATTTTTATAGTACTTTCCCTCTTCTAGCATATAATAAATAGAGTTGTCAAAACCTCTAAAACTATGGGTTGGTCCTAATTCATTACCTTCTCCTGTATGGTTGTATACAACGTCTAACAAGACTTGTATGCCTGCTTTATGAAGAGCCTTAATCATAGTTTTAAACTCTTTAACAGCTGTTAGACCATCATCAACGGTTGCAAACCATGAGTCAGGGGCAAAGAAACTCAAAGTACTGTATCCCCAGAAATTATACAATTGCTCTCCCGTTTCTGGGTTTTTTCTAATATTCTCCTTGTGATTAAATTCATGTACAGGTAAAAACTCTACTGTATTAATTCCCAATTGCTTTAGGTATGAGATTTTCTCAATAATACCAAGATATGTTCCTTTGTGTTTTACACCGCTAGAAGGGTCTTGAGTAAAAGCTCTGATATGCATTTCATAAATAACTGCATCTTTTAAGGGAATATGTAAAGGTTTATCATCTTCCCAATTGAACTCAAGAGGATCAATTACTACGCCCTTACCTGAGTGAGAATAACTTATACTATTTTGTACATCCTTTTGTTCTTCTGGATTCCATAAGTACTCTCCTGTAACAGCTTTTGCATATGGATCCAATAGAAATTTTGTTTTATCAAAACGATGCCCTTCAGGTTCAGGACTAAATGGTCCATTCACTGTATAGCCATACAGTTGACCTGTCTTTATCCCACGTATATATATGTGCCAAACATCACCAGTCTTATTTACTTCAGAATCTAAGGGAATTGAATAGCTAGGTAGATGATCTTTTATATTACTAAATAGATGCAATGTGACAGCTGTACCATTTTTTGTGAAAATTGCAAAGTTACAACCCCTATGATCAGAGGTTGCACCCAATAAATAGGGATTCCCAGGTTCTAATCGAAGATCTTTATATTTCCGTACCTTAATCATTAGTTCCTCTTATCATTAAGTGTGACAGTTTAAATAGTAGAAGCTTGTAGGGGAAAAAACCAGAGTTTTCTAAGAATAACCTAACTTGACAGCATAATTCATTATTTCTAATATTACGGTTAAGTTAAAATTCGCCAGGAGGATGAGTTTGTTTAAACCAGCAGATCCCAAAGTCAGCTTTCCCCAGCTTGAAGAAAGCATTCTAAAATTTTGGGAAGAAAACAAAATTTTCAAAAAATCTTTGGATCAAAGAGAAGGTTCAGAGGAGTATGTCTTTTTTGACGGACCTCCATTTGCAACTGGATTGCCACACTTTGGTCACTTCGTTCCTGGTACCATAAAAGACATATTTCCACGTTACTATACGATGAAAGGCAAAAGAGTTGAGCGTCGTTTTGGTTGGGATTGTCATGGATTACCTGTCGAGTTCGAGATGGAGAAACAGTTAGGTATTAGTGGCAAATCTCAAATTGAAGAATATGGAATCGCAAAATTCAATGAAAATTGTCGTTCAATTGTTCTAAGATATACTTCCGAATGGGAAAAGATAGTTGGAAGAATGGGACGTTGGGTTGATTTTGAAAATGATTACAAAACGATGGATCCTGAGTATATGGAATCCATTTGGTGGGTAGTTAAGCAATTATGGGACAAAGGACTAGTTTACGAAGGACATTCTATTCATGCCTATAGTCCTAAATTATCCACAGTATTATCTAATTTTGAGGTAAATTTAGGTGGATATAAGGAAGTAACAGATCCCGCTGTTACAATTAGATTTAAAGTCGATGGGCAGGATAATACTTATTTCCTAGCTTGGACCACGACTCCATGGACTCTGCCTTCAAATCTTGGACTTTGCTTTGGCCCGGATATTGATTACGTAAAAGTAAAGGATGGAAAAGATTACTATATTTTAGCAGAAGCTCGTTTAAATGCTTATTATAAAGATCCTGCAGATTATGAAATTGTTGATAAATATAAAGGTATAGATCTCAAAGGAATGAGTTATGAACCTCTTATGCCTTATTTTGCAGATCTCAAGGAACAGGGCGCCTTTCGAACATATGTCGATGAATATGTAACTATCGAAGATGGTACAGGTATAGTACACACAGCTCCAGGATTTGGAGAGGATGATAACAGAATCATGAAAGGGTCTGGTGTTCCTGTCGTATGTCCTATTGATGCGGAATGTAAATTTACAGATGAAGTTCCTGAATATAAGGGCATATTCGTTAAAGATGCAGACAATGCTATCATCAAACGATTAAGAGAAGAAGGCAAACTCATAAAACGAGAAAACTACCTTCACAATTATCCTCATTGTTATAGAACTAAAGGTCCCTTAATATATAGAGCTATATCTTCCTGGTTTGTCGATGTTGAAAAAATTAAAGATAAAATGCTTAAAGCCAATGACCAGATAAGATGGATGCCAGATCACATACAGAAAGGTCGTTTTGGTAAATGGCTTGAGAATGCCAGAGAATGGTCCATTGGTAGAAGTCGTTATTGGGGCAATCCCATTCCTGTTTGGAAAAACGATGAAACTGGGGAAATGATATGTATCGGAAGTCTAGATGAACTAGAAAAGTACTCAGGACAACGACCAAAAGATCTTCACAAGCATTTTGTTGATGAAATTACTTGGGAAGGTTCTTCTGGGGGAACGTTCAGGAGAGTTCCTGATGTATTAGATTGCTGGTTTGAATCAGGGTCTATGCCTTACGCTCAAGTACATTATCCTTTTGAAAATAAAGAAAGATTTGAAAAGAATTTCCCTGCTAATTTCATTAATGAAGGTTTAGACCAAACAAGAGGCTGGTTTTACACCTTAACCATATTAGCTGCTGCTCTTTTTGATTCACCCGCTTTCCAAAATGTTATTGTTAGTGGATTGGTCTTAGCGGAAGATGGAAAAAAGATGTCCAAATCAGAAAGGAACTTTACAGACCCTGTTCAGGTTATAAATAAATTTGGAGCAGATGCTCTTCGTTTGTATTTAATGGATTCTGCAGTAGTAAGAGCTGATGATCTTAAATATTCTGATGATGGTGTCAAAGATAGTCTAAAAAGTACTATATTGCCTTTATGGAATGCTTATAGCTTTTTTGTGACTTATGCTAATATTGATGGATTCGTGCCCAAAGGACTAACAGAGTTACCTGATAATCCATTAGATTGTTGGATTCTTAGTGAGTCTGAAAAACTATTGGAAGTATTTGAAGAAAATATGGCTAAATTGGAAATTCAAAAGGCGTTATCTCCAATAGTTGATTTTATTGATAGTCTTAATAACTGGTATATTAGAAGAAGTAGACGTAGATTTTGGAAATCTGAGAATGACAAAGATAAATTTCAGGCATATGAAACTCTATATTATGTGTTAATGAAAGTAATCACTGTCGCCTGTCCCATTGTTCCTTTTATCACAGAAGCCATTTATCAAAATCTTCGAACTTCAGATATGCCTCTTAGTATACACTTACAAGACTTTCCAACAGTCAATACAAGCTATAGAGATGTGAACCTTGAAAAGAAAATGTCCGTGACAAGACAAACTGTATCTATGGGACGTGCTATTAGGAGCCTACATAACTTAAAAATTAGACAGCCTTTGAAAGCATTACATCTAGTTACAAAGGATATGAAGGAAAGGTCTATTCTTAGAGAAATGGAAGATATTATCTCTGAAGAATTAAATGTTAAAGAAGTTATTTACCGAGAAAATGAAGATGAACTTGTAGAGTATTCTGCGAAAGCAAACTTTAAAGTTCTTGGTAAACAGCTTGGTAAAGACATGAAAGAGGCAGCTGCAAAAATAGAAACCCTTAAGGGAGAGGAAATTCAAAGTCTTCTAGAAGGGGCTACTTTAAGTATTGATCTAACCAATAGAAGTGTCGACCTAACCAAAGACAGTGTGATTGTAATTAGAACAGAAAAGGAAAACCTAAAGGTGTTGAACGAAGGTTCTCTCACAGTTGCACTTGATCCTGATATTACCGATGAGTTGTTAAAAGAAGGTCTGGTCCGTGACTTAGTAAGAGGATTTCAAAATCTCCGAAAAGAACGGGATTTACAGGTTACTGATCGAATCAATGTTTCTTTTGTGGGGCCTGAACTATTACAGGATGCTGTTAATGAGTTTGAAGGTTATTTCCTTGGTGAAATATTGGGAGCTGATTGGAGTTGGAATAAGTCAGCTACTGCAGTTTCTGTACAAGTCGGAGATGATGAAGCCTTTATTGATTTAGTAAAGGAATAATATGTGTTAAGAAAAAACATAAAGCGATCAGAAATCATTCTGGTCGCTATAACTATTTTACTTTTAAATAGCTGTACTTCTGTGGGTAACAATTCAGAACTGAAAGTAAACCATACAGAAACTAACTCCTTTCTATTAAGTCCTTCTAACTATGAATCTAATGTATTCATAGATATTGATGGGGACAGAGATACAATTACTGAACTTTTCGCTGGGTCTGACATAAATAAAGTAATTAAGAGAACTAATAATGTTAGGATGTATTATCAACAAGGTCGATGGGAGATGCAATTATTAGGTAATTATCCTGGCTGGGCCTTATCCTGGTTATTATTTTGGGATAGTCAGTGGTCAAAAACTGATAATAATCTTTGGTACAATGAGAATTCCAAGCTTTATCTAAAACGTATAAATAATAGAAATCTTATTGTTTCTAACGATGTTAGTTATAAGTTTGCACAAACAGGACTACTAGTGGAAGCACATACTCCAGTGGGATTGGGTGTTGAAAATGCTAAGTGGATTTTACAGTATAATGTAGATTCTATTATTGGCTCTTTAGGTATGATGCCACTTTTTAATAATAGTGTGTCTTTTGGTGCCTTTGGTAATGGTCTAGCCATGCCTACTACTCAGTCCATATGGATAGAGTTTAAGACAGAAAAACAGGCTAGTGGTGCAAAAACACTGGCGCGTATTGCCTTGCCTAGTATACTAGAACTCTTTAATTTTGCTAAAGTAAGTGAAGAAGGTATTAAATACAGTGTAAAGGATAACTTTCTTATCATTGCTGGTGTTGATATTGATTTCATTACAATAACAGATAGTTTATTCAAACAATAAGGAGGGGGATAATGCGCATCGGAGTAATTGATTATGATGCAGGAAATTTAAAAAGTGTAGAGACAGCCCTCCAGCATTTAGGTGTTGATTTCTTAATTAGTGACAAACCAGAAGAATTATCTCAAGTGGATAAGATTATTTTCCCGGGTGTTGGGGAAGCAAAGAGTGCTATGGAGAATTTAAGATCAAGAGGTATGGATGAGTTTATTACTAACTCTCACAAGATTGGAAAGCCCATTCTCGGTATCTGTATTGGTTCCCAGATCCTTCTTGATTCTTCCGATGAGAGACAAACAAAATGTCTTGGTTTGATACCTGGTAAAGCTATAAAATTTCAAAAAAAAGAAGGCTTTAAAGTTCCTCAAATTGGTTGGAACTCTGTTAAATGGGATAAAGATCATGAATTATTTTATGGAATTCCTCAAAATAGTTCTTTTTTCTTTGTACATTCCTATTACACAAAACCTACTAATCCCCAAAATATACTGGCAGAAAGTATTTATAGTGAGCCCTTTGTCTGTGGTTTAATTAAGGACAATTTGGTAGCAACACAGTTTCACCCAGAAAAATCTGGACCTCTTGGACTTCGTTTACTAAAAAATTTTATAGAACGGGTATCCTAATGTTTAAAAAAAGAATTGTCGTTTGTTTAGATGTACGAAATGGGAAAACAACAAAGGGAATTAAATTCCAAGGAAATATTGATATTGGTGATCCCGTAGAGATGGCTGCTAAATATTATAAAGAAGGCATTGATGAACTAGTTTTCTATGATATAACTGCTTCTAATGAAAAAAGAGGAATAATGCTTGATGTAGTGTCTAAGGTGGCTAAAGAAATATTTATTCCTTTCTGTGTTGGGGGTGGTTTAGGAAGTCTTGAAGATATCAAAAAAGTTATTGGTGCAGGAGCTGAGAAAGTTAGTTTGAATTCTCAAGCTGTAAAAAATCCTACTATTATTGAGCAGGGTGCCAACTTATTTGGAGCACAATGTATAGTTCTTGGTATGGATGCCTTAAGAGACACTAGTATGCCTAGTGGATACAGAGTTGTCATTAATGGAGGACGGACACAAACCAAATGGGATGCTTTAGCTTGGGCTAAACATGCGGAATCTCTTGGTGCTGGAGAAATAGTTCTAAACTCTATTGATGCTGATGGCACAAAATCAGGATATGAAGTTAATTTAACACGAATGATAAGTGAGAATGTCGGTATACCTGTTGTTGCTTCTGGTGGGGCCGGTAAGCCTGAGCATTTACGAGAAATTTTAACAGAAGGCAAAGCTGATGCGGCCTTAGTTGCTAGTATGGTTCACTATAATGAATATAGCATTCCTACAATTAAGAACTATCTTAATGAACATGATGTCTCAGTACGGATAGATGGTTATTAGAATATTGTCATTTCAGTAAAAAAACAATATATTACTTCACATTAATAAGGGAGGATTATTCAATGCCCACCTATGATTATGAATGTCCAGAGTGTGGAAATTTTGAATACTTTCAAAGTATGTCTGATGATCCTCTTACCCTTTGTCCTACCTGTAATAATCCAGTTAAACGATTAATTGGAGGGGGATCGGGACTTATTTTTAAGGGTAGTGGATTTTATGTGACCGACAGTAAAAAAGCCGGATCAAAAAAAGAGGGTTCATCTTCTTAGGATGAACCCTTTATTTTTTTATAGTTAAAAATGGAAGTTGTATTTCAGTATAACCTGTTTCATAATTGAAATTATCCTAGTACAACAGTGAGAGTCTCGTTATGATTCATATAAGAGATGTTATTAAAAATTACCAATCAGGAGATATTTCTGTACATGCTTTGAAGGGAATATCCCTGGATATCCCCAGAGGATCATTTATCTCTATAGCAGGGCCTTCAGGATCAGGCAAAACTACATTATTAAATTGTGTTGGCTGTATTGATACAGTTACAGATGGATTGATAACTATAAATGGTAATTCTATTGTTAAGTTTTCATTGAAAGAAATGACTGCTTTTCGTCGTGATAATCTAGGTTTTATATTTCAATCCTTTAATTTGATCCCTGTATTAACCGCCTATGAAAATGTTTCCATAGCTCTTTCTCTTAAAAACGTTCAAAAAAAAGAAATCCTAGAAAAGACTATGACCATTTTAAAGGAAGTAGGGTTAGAAGGATTAGAGAATAGAAGACCTTCTCAATTATCAGGAGGGCAACAACAGCGAGTCGCTATTGCTAGGGCTTTAGTGAAAGAACCTTCTCTCATTTTGGCTGATGAACCTACAGCTAATTTGGATTCAAATACAGGTTCAGAAATCTTGGATCTGATGAGAAATATTAATCTAAAATATAAAACTACATTTATATTCAGTACCCATGATCTTATGGTCATGGAAAGAGCTGACAAGGTTATTAACTTACATGATGGATTAATAGTTCCGGAGGCGGAAAATGGAAGTTCTGATATTTATTAGACATCAGTTATTTCTACTCAATCTTTCTTTAAAAAATCTTAAAAGATATGTAAGAAGAACGGCTATCACTGTCAGTGCTATAGCGTTTGGAATATCTCTATTTCTCTATGTGGATTCCATGTTTATTGGAGCAGATAGAGACTCAGAACGAAATTTAATTGAATATGAAACTGGTTTAGCACAGATTTTAGATCCTGAATATTGGGAGCATAAAGAAGAATTACCACTTGGTTATGCCGTAGATAAGTCTGAAACTATCATTCATTTACTCAAGAAGGAGCGCATTTCCTATGCTCCAAGAATTAAATCGGGAGCCGAAGTTATTTATTATAAAGATCCTTTTCCTAATGATGGTAATCAATACGTAATTATTGAGGGAATAGATTATGAACGGGATAATCAAATTTATGGTTTTAAAGAATCCATCGTAAAGGGTAATTATTTAACAGGAAAATCATCGGAAGCGGTTATAGGTTCTTGGCTAGCAGACGATATTGGTGCCGATATAGGATATCCAATTGTACTCTATACTCATACTAGAGATGGAATCCCTCAGACGATAGATGTTATCGTGAGTGGTATTTTTAAAAGTCCAAATCCCAATATAAACCGATCTACTATTCTTATTAATCTAGAAGATGCTAATTACTATCTGGACATGGAAAGTTCCTTGACCAGCATAACAATAGATAGATTAGATCCTGGAGAAGATATTAATAAATTAATCTCCCAATTTGGTTATACAATCTTAACTTGGAAAGAACTAGGTCGTGATTTTATATCTCTGAGTCAAGCAAAGAAGGGAGGTAGTAAGATATACCTTTTTCTTGTATTTATTATTGCAGCTTTGGGAATCAGTAATACTATGTTAATGGCTGTCTATGAACGAAAGAAAGAAATAGGAATGTTACAGGCTATTGGTTTTTCTCATGGTTCTCTTATTGCATTATTTATTTATGAGTCCGCTTTTATCGGGTTAATGGGGTTTATCATGGGGTTTATCCTTTTTATTCCCTTAAATATACAGTTAACGACAGTTGGATTAGATTTTACAAATATGTTTCGCCAAGCTGATATGGGGTATCGCTCGGTCATCTTTAAGGGGATTTGGAATATTACGACTATAATCATATCTGGTTTGAGTGGGATATTCATGTCCATATGTTTTGCCATTCTTCCAGCACTAAAATCCATTCATAGTAATATTGCTTTATCTGTCAAAGATTAGGAGCTTTATATGTCTTTAGGTTTAATAGCCATTCGTAATATAACCCGCAATCCGATGAGATCATCCTTATCTTCCCTATCTGTACTTATATCTACAACGGTTATTGTTTTCGCTTTTTCCATGATCAATGGAATGATGGACGAAATGAAAAATAATAATAGGAGATTTCTAACTGGTTCTTACAGCATCGAACAAGAAGAATATCATGAACGAATTAATCAGCATCCTCTACATCTTCGAATAGAAAATTATCAAGATATTATAGATAGTTTAAAAGCTAATATTGATATTCAATCTTATAGTCCACGTATTCCTTATTCAGGAGCTATTTATAAGGATAATATTAATTATAGCATTATGGGGTATGGTGTTAATTTTGCTTTAGAAAAAGATTTTCAACAGCTAAATTCTTTGTTGATCGCAGGTAGTACCATCCCTCAAGAAGATTCAAAAGATATTATCATAGGTGCAGGTCTGGCTCGTAAAACTCATTTACATATTGGTGATAAAATTACTTTAAATAGCATAACAATGTTTCGTGGTATTAATTATTACACTTTCAAGATTGTTGGTATAGCCGTATTTCCCATTCCTGGACTAAATAATTCTCTAGTTTTAACGCCAATGGCAAGTACCCAACAGTTCTTAAAAATGAACAACTCAGTAAATCAGATATTATTGCAGCTGCCTGAAAACTTGGAGACTCTTGAGATACAACAATACATTAAAGAATTATCCAATTCTCAAAGTTCTGTCTCTTTGAATATCAGGTTGTGGAAAGAAGCGTCTGAGAGTTATTCATTTATCTTATTAGCCCAAAAAATATACTATATAATAGCTTTATTACTTTTTATCCTGGGATCCTCCGTAATTATTAATACAACAATGATGGTGATTTTAGAAAGAACAAAAGAACTGGGAACATTAAGCGCCATTGGAATGACCTCGAGACAACTATTGTTCATGGTTTATATTGAATCCTTTATCATTAGTCTGTTCGGTGCTATGGCGGGCACTGTATTAGGTTGCGCTGTCACTTATTTTACAGGTCATTTTGGTATTAATTTATCTGAGGCAATGGAAGGTGTTGACTTTGATATTTCGTCTATTATTTATCCTCGAGTAAGCATTTATTCAACAATATTTGTTTTTTTCTATTCCCTTTTTATAGCGTCTATAAGCACTTCTATACCGGCTTTGCGAGTGTTAAAAATCAAGCCGGTAGACGCTCTAAATTCCTATTAAAGGAGTATGTCATGATAAAATATTTGTCAATACTATATTTATTAATAGCCACTTCTGCTATTGGGCAAGAAAGTGTTGAATCTATAATTACTAAAATGGATGATAATAGAACTTTTACTAATAGTAAAATGGTTGGCAATTTAACTATTACTGACCAATATGGAACAAGACATAGTGAGTTTATTGCCTATACCAGAGGTGATTATGACAGCTTGATTGAATTTACGAGTAAGGCCGAATACGGACAGAAAATATTGCGTACAGAAGATGCTTTATATTTATATTTTCCTGATTCAGAAGAAATAATAACCTTAAGAGGTTCAGCTTTAAAACAAAGTCTACTTGGATCAGATATTTCTTACGAAGACCTCACGGCTGATAGAGGAACCTTATATTCCTATGATGCCAGGTTATTAGGTCAAGAAGTAGTAGATTCTTATATGTGCCACAAAATAGAATTAATCGCTAAAAATAAGTCCGTTGCTTATTTTAAACAGGTAGTGTGGATCGATATTAATCGTTACGTTACTTTGAAAGGTGAATATTTCTCAAAGTCTGGTCGGTTGATAAAAAAAATGAATATTCTTGAGGTTATCCAGAAGGGTGGTCATTTCATCCCTATTAAAAGTGAATTAGTTGATCAACTAAAAAGAAACACTAAAACCATAATGTCAGTAGATACGATAGACATAAATAGTGAATTGGATAATGAAATTTTCACTTTGGAACATTTATCATGGTAGCAAAAAATGTTTTGCTATGTACTTCTTTATTAGTGTTTAATACTTTTATTTACGCAGATGTAAATCCCTTTATCGACCTTTCTTATTATAATGTTTTACGGGGAGAAGAACAAAATAATCCTTTTTATATTAGCTTAGCAATAGCAGACTTATCTTTTAAATCAAGTACAAATCCTTATATGAAGAGTGAAGTTTTGATCCATGGAGAACTCCAAAATGACGCTCAACAACTAGAATTGAAAAAGGCTTATTCTAAAATCAAATTACCCACAGGAAGATTGACACTTGGAAAGACGAGAACGACTTGGGGTATAGGTCAATATTATAACGCAGGAGATGTCATATTTGGAAATGATGAAGCAGATTTGACACAGGAAGAATTAAAAAAACAAACAAGATGGCTCAATTCCTACTATTTACCTTTAGGTTCTTTCTCCTTTATTGAAGCCCTTATAATAGCTCCTGAGGAAACTACAGATTCTATTGATAAAACGAGAGCTGGTGGGCGGTTGCAGATGGGTTTTTCTTTTATTACTTTTGAAACTGCTTATATGTATGATGGTAATGATTCTAATGTGACATTTAATTTCCAATCAGCCATAAAAAACTTGGAAGTCTACGGAGCAAGTCACTGGACATACACTTCTAATAATAATTCTGCTATATCTATAGGTCTTCAATCTCAATGGTCTTTGTGGGAAATCCATGCTCTTTCATTACGTAGTGAGTGTATTCTTTTTCCAGAGAATTTTGATCTTTCTCGATTTTATGGAGATATTCTTTACTCAAATGGTGGTCTAAATATATATTGGCGTAATGTATATATTTATAAAAAATCCGATATAAAATCTATATTAGGAGGATCTTGGAATATATTTCAAAATGTTTATTTACTTGAATATAATCAATGTCAATTTGTTGGTAATGAGATAGGATCCTGGTCTGTATCAGTAGGAGTAAAAGTTATCTATTAGTACTACATCAAGGCTAGGAAAAGATCACTTTCAGTCCCTGGAACACGATAGATTCCTTTTGCTCCAATGTGCTTTACTGACAAAGCAGATAATTCCCATGCCATTTGTTCGTCTGCTTCTAAATGGGGACGCCCAAAGACTGTGGTATTGGTAGTACTGTCTAAACTTTTAAATACCTCTGATACTTTTCGAACTTTTTCATTCATACTTTCATTAGCCCAGGCCCAATACCAAGAGTTTTGATATTTACCATAAGTACCTATAAACACAATAGAAAACTCCAATTCTACTCTTCCTTCATTAAAAAACTGGATTATCTGTTGATTCTGATCATACTCATACTCTGTATAGGCTAACAAATTATTTTGGTTAACTAATACTTCTTGCTTCTTCTGTAATTCTTCAAAACATAAACTTACATAGTTTTGGAATTCATTTTCGTTCATACCGGGGCTAGCTCCAATAGTTTTCTTACTATAATATAACACTTGCTACATAGATATTACTATAGAGCATTAAGTAAAAGTAAGAGAGGTCAGCTAGAATGATTATAACTAATGAAGAACAATTTCAGGGAATCTCTCAATCTAGTGAAGTAGCCGCTAAAGTTTTAAAAGAGCTAAAAGCTTATTCACAGCCTGGGAAAACAACATATGAATTGGATTTGCTAGCTAAGGATCTTCTGTATTCTTATGGAGCAAAATCTGCTCCAAAACTTGCGTATGATTTTCCAGGCTATGTATGTATTAGTATTAATAATGAGTTCTGTCATGGTATTCCCAGTAAGAAAAAATATCTAAATGAAGGAGATATCATCAATATTGATGTATCTGTCGAGTTAAATGGATACTGGTCCGATAATGGAGAATCCTTTCTTCTTGCCTCTCACGATACAAAAAAACTAAAGTTGATAGAAACATCTCGAATTATACTAAACAAAGCAATTGAAAATATAAAAAGTGGTGAGCCTCTGTCTTCTGTTGGTTTTACGATTGAAACTCTTGCCAATCGTAATTCCTATTATGTAATCCGGAATTTAGGTGGTCATGGTGTAGGTTTAAGTTTACATGAAGATCCTGATTGTATACTTAATTATCCTAGTTATAAAGAAAAGGGGATTTTTCTTAACAATTCTATAGTAGCTATTGAGACTTTCATCTCCACTAAATCCCATTATGCTGTAGAAACAAACGATGGATGGACAATGGTAGGTGATAATGGTGGGCTCATGGCTCAACATGAACACACCATTATGGTTACCGAAGGTAAACCAATCATATTGACGAAGGCTAATGGTATCTAAAATTTAATTACCATTTTACCTGTAGATTTTCTATTTTCAAGTTCGGAAAAAGCTTGTTCTATATTGTTCCATTTATACTCCTTATACAAAAGGGGAGATCTATCATGGGATAGGTATAATTGAATCAACTGTTTCCTTTTGTGTTGATACCAAAACTGATCTTTTTTGATGATTGCAGGAGTTCCACAAATGGAAAACCTTTTTTGTTCAATAAGGACCAACTTTTCCTAAAAGACTCAGAAACGCGTGACTCAAATACCGCATGAACCCCCTATGGATTTAATTCCTTAAACATCTCCATTCCAGATTCCCAGATTTCCCCTGAAAACTCATATTCTGGCGAGAAGGGCTTTGGTGGGGCTGAGAGATAATTGCCTTTCATAGACATTAGGTCGGCAAAAACCAATTCCTGCGTAATGAACTTTTACTCTTACATAACCTTTTTTCTTGGGGCTAATTCTTGTGACTCTGTGATATGGAGTTGCCCTTTATAGGGCACAATAATAGCTTTCATAGTAATCTCCATATGAGGAGATATTAACTATGTTAAAAAAGGGATTCCTTAACCTAGGTTATGTTTTTAATTTTTTTTCTTATTCGACTAAGAGCCACAGAGGTAATTCCCAGATAATTGGCGATATCATATTGGTGGACAATTTTTTCAATATTGGGAAAGCTGTCAATAAGTTGTTCATAACGTTCTGTTGCACTATTAAGAACGAGAGAACGTTCTCTTGCTTCTCCTATAATTTGGGATTCCTCTAAAATCTTAAGAGCAATATAAGCCCATGTTTTGTCCTTTAACATAAGTTCTGTCCATTTTCGATAGGAAAAGATTACAATTTCTATATCCGTTAAAGCTTGAATCGAATAAGAGGAGGGTTCTCCTTTTATGACAGATACGTAGGAAGAAACAAAATGACCTTTCTGACAAAAATATTTCGTGTATTCTTTTCCCGTTTCATCTAAGTAATAATATCTTAGGTTGCCCTTAATCATATATCCAATGAGGTCCGATTCCTCACCAGCAAATACTAAATATTCTCCTTTGAAAAGTTTCTTATTGTGAAATAAAGAACAGATATGAGATTCCTGTGATTTTGTTAAAGTGTGAATAGTGTTTAATTTCTCGAGAGTTATTATAAAGTTATCAATCATAAGGGAATTCATTTTCCTTCTTCTGTTGCAAATTATTGACTCTAAACGCTTGTTTACCTATCATAGAGCCATGAAATTTGAAGAGAAACTTAAAGATCTTAAATCTGCTGATAAAATAGCACAAATAGACATCCTTAAACAGGGAAAAGTTATACAAACCATTAAAAATCAACAAGATAGCACTGGAAGTTTGACTGTATTTGCAAATTTAGTTGATTTTGATAATGGTAATATTGGTAAATCATTATCGAATCAAGGGTTAGAATATTTTTGTGAGCATGTAGAAGATGCTAAATCAAATCCTGGAAAACACCCTTCAATTGATACTTTACTACAAATTAAAGATGAAGAATATGTGAAAGCTGTTGTTCATTATAAAGTCCCAGAAAACCTTGTATCCAGGGTTGAGAAGTTTACAGAACTAAAAAAATCCGGACGCCTAATGGATGAAAAGAAAGCAGCCCTTGAAACTTTTAATGAAGTGATGGATCTCTTGGAAACAGGTGTTTTACGAACAGCTCAAATTGTAAATGGAAGTTGGGATGCTAATCACTGGGTCAAAAATGGGATTATGTTAGGTTTCCCATTGGGACAAATAACCGTTTACAGTGGCAGTAACGATATTTGTTTTACTGATAAAGAAACCTTTCCTGTGAGAAAACTCACAGGTAAAGAAGGTTTTCGAGTTGTACCTCCTGCTGCAGGATTGCGAAGGGGTGCATTCGCTGGAGCAGGTTGTGTCTTTATGCCACCAGCTTATGCCAATGTCGGTGCCCATGTTGGTGCAGGTACAATGGTAGAAAATTTGGCTGGTAGTTGTTGTCAGATTGGAAGGGACAGTCATATTAGTGCAGGGGCTATCATCGGTGGAGTCCTAGATCCTATAGAGGCTACACCCGTAATTTTGGGTGATAATGTTCTTATGGGAGAAGGTTCTGGTGTAACCCAAGGAGCACGTCTAGGTGATCTTGTTACCTTAGCTCCCGGTGTTCATATATCTAAAGCAACCCCCATATTAGATCCCCTCAATAATGTTGCTTATACTTCTGAAGGAACTGTTGAATTAATAACCCATAGTCTTACTGATACTATTAAGACTTATAGCACAGGCAGAGTGATAATCCCTAAGGATTCCTCCTATGGTCCTGAAGTTCCTTCTGGAGCTCTGGTTATTCCTTCTATGTCTCTCTCTAGTGGTGGAACTTTCAAACTTACTCCTATGATAGCCAAGTATATATCCTCAACTAGTCAGAGAGCTTATGCCCTTGAAGAGGCATTAAGAGGATAATTAAGTGAATACAAAGAGTACTTTCTCAGGAGTTGAACTATCTCTCATTCGTCAAATGAATAGTTTGGCTAAATCAGACACTATAAATCTGGGTATAGGACAACTTCCCGAAAATCTTCCTGCTTCAGTAATGAACAAGGGAATAGCAGCCTTTCAAGATAATCAAACTCGTTATACCTCTAATCAAGGTCTTTTGGAGTTAAGAGAATTGGTTGCTTACCACCATTCAAAAAAAGCAAATAAAAGTGTCAGCATTGATCAGGTTGTTATCACTAATGGTGCTGAAGGTGCTCTTTGGAACATCTTTTTTACTTATTTAGAACCACAAGATGTTGTCCTAATCCCTGATATAGCCTTTTCTGTGTACCAAACAATTACCCAATTACAAGGAGCCAAGACTGTAACTTATAGACTAAATGAAGACTTCTCTATTGATTTTGAAGATCTCAATTCAAAATTAACAGAAGCCGTTAAGTTTATTGTTATTAATAGCCCTAATAATCCTACGGGATCCATTTTACCAAGTAGTGATATCAAAGCGTTGGCTAATATTGTAGATAAAAATGATATTTATATAATATCTGATGAAATATATAGCGATTTGTATTTCTCCCATTCAAGACCTGATACTCCATTAGCATATACAGATAAAGTTATTGTTGTGGATGGTATCTCAAAAAGGGCAGCCGCCACAGGACTTAGGATTGGTTGGACTATTAGTCCTACATCTATAGCAACTAATATGATAATAACTAATCAATATGTGGCCACCTGTGCTTCTTCAATATCCCAACACGCAGCTATTGCTTCTTTGAATGGTTCTACAGATGATTTTGTCCAGAGAATTTGTGTTAATCTAGAAGAAAAAAGTGAATATATATATAAATCACTTAAAGAGATTCCCCATGTTAATGTTGAAAAACCTCAAGGGGCCTTTTATATCTTTCCTGATATTTCTTATTATGGGTCTTCTACTGATGTCGCACATAAAATGTTAGATCAAGTCAATGTTTTAACAATACCTGGCATTGCCTTTGGTAAGCGGGGTGATAGTCATCTACGCATATCATATGCTACAGATATGGCGAAGCTAATTGAAGCTTGTAAACAAATACAAAAATTTTTTGCTAATTGGAAATAATTATGAATATTGAAGACATTAGTCAACATTTTAAAATGATCGATGATCAACTTTTTGTATCTGGAGTCAAAGTAGATGACATTATTGATACAGTAAGTTCTCCTTTATTTATATACGATTTAAATACTATAACCGATAAGTATACCTATTTAAGACAGAATATGCCTGATGAAGTGGACATTTTTTATGCTATGAAAGCAAATCCCAATTTGTCTATAGTTAGGCACTTAACTAATTTGGGTGCAGGTATAGAGGTCGCCTCTGAAGGTGAGTTATATGCATGTGAAAAGCTGGGTGTTAATCCGAGGAATATCGTTTTTGCTGGACCTTCCAAGACTGATGAAGATATTCGTAAAGCGATAGGAATGGGAATTTATGCCATCAATGCAGAAAGCATTGGAGAGATTCAGCGTATAAACAAAATTGCCACTGAGCAAAATAAGGTCATGGATATAGAGTTACGTATCAATCCAGAATTTGAAGTAGCAGGTGCTGCTGTTAATATGGGTGGTGGATCAAAGAAGTTTGGTATTGATTCAGAGGCTATAGATATCACTATTAATAATGTCAGTGAATTAAAGCATATTCGTCTTCAGGGTATTCATATATTTGCGGGAACCGGGATCCAAGATAGTGAAGGATTTCTAAGTAACCTTACTAATTGTTTTCGATTAGCTTCAGAGATTAATGATAAGCACTTTAAAGTTTTATCCATTGATTTTGGTGGCGGTATTGGTATTCCCTATTCTGATGATGATGAAGGTTTAAATATTGAAGGTATTAATGAGAAGATACTAGAATTAATTGAGAATTATCCTTTTATTAAAGAAAATAATACAAGACTTATTGCAGAGCCTGGACGATATTTAGTGGGGCAGAGTGGTGTGTATATCTCAAAAATTATTGATAGAAAGAACTCCCGTGGTAGGGAATATGTGCTTGTAGATGGAGGTGCTCAGCACCTGTTGAGACCAGCCCTTATAGGAACTGCTCATCCTACATTCAATATCTCTCGTAGGCAAAAAAATCTTATCCCCTTTGATGTTGGTGGTAGTCTCTGTACTTCCGTAGATTTTCTTGGTAAAGACATCCCCTTACCTGTAGAAAGTCAACAGGGAGATTTTATCGGTGTGTTCTGTTCTGGTGCCTACGGTTATACCGAAAGTATGCCCCTTTTTCTTAGTCATGATGTCGCACCAGAAGTATTAGTCTATAAAGATAAATACCTAACTGTTCGCCCTAAGATTGCTATAAAAGATGTTATTGATTTAATGCCTGTTCCGGATGATCTTGAATGATTAATTTAAAAGAGACACTACCTGATGTCCTAAAGTCATTGATAAGCTTTCAGAGTGTAACAGGGGAGGAGAAGGTCTTCGCTGATAGCATTGAGCTGTTACTCTCTTCCTATTCCGGTGACATGGTTAGAGTTCACAATTCTATCGTTTACAAAATTAATGCCAATGCTGATAGTCATATAGCTTTCATTGGTCATATAGACACGGTTCCAGTCGAGGATAGTACAACTGAAGCTTATGAGGAAGCGGGATATATCTATGGCCGAGGTGCTTGTGATATGAAGGCTGGATTAGCAGTAATGCTCAAAATGATTGATGATATTGAATCGAAATTCTTTGATCTTAAACACAATGTCTCTTTTGTTTTCTATGAGGGTGAAGAAGGTCCATTACCTAATGGAATTAATCTTCTGCTAGATAAAAGCCTTATTTCAGATATTGATTTTGCCTATGTATTGGAACCGACTGAAGGCTTATATTCAGTGGCATGTTTAGGATCTCTAACAGTCAAAAAAACGATAACGGGTGTATCTGCTCATAGCGCTAATCCACGGACTGGAAAAAGCGCAATGATTGAAGCACTTCAAGTATGTGATGCTATAACCAGGATGGATGCTGAAATAAATCAGGATGATAATATTTCTGGATATCCTTTTTATCAAACTGTTAATGTTACTACTTTTAATACTTCTAATGCCTTTAATGTAATACCCTCTCAAATTGAGCTTTTAATAAACTACAGGTTCAGCCCAAAATTAAATTCAGAAGAAGCTATGGATATTTTATTGAGCTATATTAGCGAGGAGAATATCGAAGTTATTGATAACTCTCCTTCCTGTTATGCTGGTGACAATAGTAAGGAGTATCTATTACCTCATATTAAAAAAGAAGTCATGCAGGCATGGACCGATATTGCTCAGTTAAATAATGCAGGAATTCCGGCTGTCAATTATGGACCTGGTTCTATTAAAAATGCTCACAAACCCGATGAAAGAATAAGAATTCAAGAGCTAAGTGACTACTATTCTAATATCATTTTACATCTTTAGGAGATAGGTGCTCATGAACAAATGGATTACATGTCTAATATTTACCACGATCTATTACTATAATAAGTAAAAAAGATAGTTAATTAGTCTTTTTCTGATATATAGCTTGCCATTTAATAGTGCGCTATGTATATTATGTATTATGAAGGATAAGTTACCACCAATTGATAAACACTTATGTTTTTCTCTTTATTCAACACAACTGGCGATGAGTAAAGTATATAGAAATATATTAAAATCTATGGGTATTACTTATCCTCAATATCTGGTTCTACAAGTACTTTGGAAAAAACAAGGTGTAGGCATTAACTACATAGGTAAGCAATTATTTCTAGACTCTGCGACATTGACACCATTGTTGAAAAGGCTTGAATCAATGGATTTTATTGTACGGAAGAGATCTCTGAGTGATGAACGTAACATGGAAGTATATCTAACCATTAAAGGAGAAAAGCTTCATGATGAAGCTCTCAAAATACCTCCCAAAGTAGCAGAAGCTGCTGGATGTACACTAGAAGAATATAAAGAACTATTAAAACGATTAAATGACTTGAGAGATCATTTATTAGACTATGTGTAATTTTAATTTTATCATATATGTAGCGCGCTATATAATACTGGGCGATACAAGTAAAAGGAGTAAGAGATGATAAGACCAAGTAAAGTGTTATACACAACATCAGCCATAGCTACTGGAGGTCGTGATGGTAAGGTTTTTACAACTGATTCTATTTTAAATGTAGCATTATCAACACCTAAGGAATTAGGTGGACCGGGGGGAGAAGCTACGAACCCTGAACAACTATTTGCCGCAGGATATTCTGCTTGTTTCTTAAGTGCTCTAAAACTTGTTGCAGCAAAGAATAAAGTAAATGTTCCAGCTGATGCCAATGTAAAAGGAACTGTTGGAATTGGGCCAGCAGGTGCAGGTTTTGCCATACAGGTAGATTTAGAAGTTAGTTTATCTGGTATTGAAACAGATCAAGCACAATCTCTAGTAGAAATGGCTCATCAGGTATGTCCTTATTCCATTGCAACTCGAGATAATATTCAAGTTAATATTAGTATTGCAGAGGATTAAAATACCAATGGAGAAGCCTACAAGTAACCTAAATACTTGTAGGCTTATTCTTATTTAGGGATAAAAACTCCTTCATTATGAGTATTGTTGTATTACTGTAAAAGAAATACAATAGTATAAAAATACATAGAGGGTGAGTTGTGGAGATTTCAGAAATCCCTGAATGTTTGGAAGGAACACGTGTTCTTCTTAAGAAACATGATATTAATAATGCAAAGTTAATGTATGAATTAGTTGTTAGGGACCGCGAAAGGTTAAGTAAATTTCTACCATGGCCAAAAAAAATTGAAAAAGTCGAAGATGAAGAGATGTTCATCAAATATTGTCTAGATAGCTGGGCTTCCTTTACCGCTTGTCAATATGCCATATATTTAAAGGAAACAAATCAATATATTGGGAATATCGGAGCTTTTAATTTTGACACGGTAAATGACTGTTGCGAAATAGGTTATCTTATTTTTTCTGAATTTGAAGGTAGAGGTTATATTATAGAGTCTTTAACTATTCTTGAAAAAACTTTGTTTTCCATGGGGTTTCATAGATTGTATATTTTATGTGATCCCGCAAATTCAAAATCTAATTCAATACCAAAGCGACTGAACTATTACTATGAAGGAATACAGAGAGAATCAGCTAAATATAATGACATGTATAATGATCTTGAAGTTTATTCAAAGCTGGCAGAGGGCTAGGGAGGAATTCTCTAAAGCTCGCTGAGGAATTCTCTAAAGCTCACTGAGGAATTCTCTAAAGCTCACTGAGGAATTCTCTAAAGCTCACTGAGGAATTCTCTAAAGCTCACTGAGGA